>JBFHCW010000293.1:0-3124 GCA_041585035.1 Litorivivens sp. | reverse complement strand
TGTGGTTGGCGCCAGTTATATGCATGTGGCCAGAGATCGGGATAACGACTCGCTCAGCCTGTCCCTGAGCTATCACTTGCTGGACAGTTTTTATATCGGCGTTACCGGCACGGCTGCGAGTGATCGAGAGCTGGGAGGCGCCTTTCGTCTGCAGCTGCCTTTCTAGGGCACCCCTGATTAATTCGGCAATGGCTCAGGCTTTGCCGAATTAATCAGAGGTGCCCTAGCGTTTAATCACGACGCAGGCCTTGGTATCCTTGCGCGGCCTTAATACGGGAGCCTCGCATTGTCCGCACAGAAATCCATCAAATTGCATCCGTCCTGGCTGCAGGCCCTCGCCGGCGAGTTTGAACAGGACTATATGGTCAAACTGCGCGCCTTTCTGGCAGAGCGCATGGCCGACGGGGCAGTGGTCTTTCCCCGCCCGGCCCAGTGGTTTAATGCGCTCGACACCACCCCGCTGGACAAAGTCAAAGTCGTGATTCTTGGGCAGGACCCATACCACGGACCGGATCAAGCGCACGGGCTGTGCTTTTCGGTGAAGCCACCGGTGGCGCCACCCCCATCGCTGGTTAATATCTACAAGGAATTGCAGAGTGACCTGGGGCTTACGCCGCCCCAACACGGTTGTCTTACCAGCTGGGCTGAACAGGGCGTACTGCTGCTGAACAGCGTGCTTACGGTGGAGCAGGGGCAGGCGGGTGCCCACCAGGGCAAGGGCTGGGAGCGTTTTACAGATGCGGTGATCGAGGTGATCAATCGTGAGCGGGAAGGGGTGGTGTTTCTGCTTTGGGGCGGTTATGCCCAAAAAAAAGGGCAGCTGGTCGACACTGCCCGTCACTGCGTTCTGAAAGCGCCGCACCCCTCGCCGCTGAGTGCCCATCGGGGTTTTTTGGGCTGCCGTCATTTTTCACAGACAAACGAGTACCTGACTTCCCGAGGGGAGAGCCCTATCCGTTGGGAACTTCCGGTCGCGGTTAGCTGAGGCCGTAGGGCGGGGGTAACAACTCGCTAATTCGGCTCCCCAGTTCCAGTCGGAGCTGGTCTGATTCGGCGGAGGCGGTGGCCAGCACCAACGCGGCGCAACCGGCCTCTGCACTCAGTGCCACCATGCCGACGGGCTTGTCGCCGTCCAGTACCGCTTCTCCCGCTTTCGCATCGCCTTCAATCCGGGCCAGATACAGCCGCCGTTTGGGTACGCCTTTGAAGTGCAGGCGGGCGACCACTTCCTGACCGGTGTAACAGCCTTTTTTGAAATTGACCGCACCGGTCAGATCGTAGTTGAGAAACTGGGGCAGGAATTCATCTCGGGTGGCGGCGCACACGGGGATATCGCCGGCAGCGATGCGCAGACTGTCCCAGTGTCCCGAGCTGGTCGGCTGGGCTTTGGGCTTCAATGTCTGCCAGACCTCCAGAGCCTTGTCAGGGCTAAGCCACAATTCGAAGCGTTGCCCGGTGCGGTCACATTGCAAGACCAGCCCGCCGGAGACAGTTCGGGTTTCCAACTCAGATTGTGGTGTTCCGTCAAACACGCCATTGAGTATTGAAGACGCGTCAGGGCCACTCAGGCCGATTCCGACAAAGTCCTCATTGGCTTCGCTAAGATCCACTTTGGAAAAAACCGCATACTTTGCCAGCGCGGTCAGTGTGTCGGTCACTACATCGCGTCGCAATTGCAGGAGCAGCGTGTTGTCGTCAAGCTGGGCAGCAGTAAAGCTCGCCAGCATGCGGCCTTTGGGTGTGCAGTAGCCACCCTGGCGGGCCTGATCAGCGCCGACCTGCCGAAAATCTGCGGTGGTCTGGCCCTGAAAGAAGGTCTTACCATCGGGGCCGACGGCTCTGATAAAACCGTATTGCGACAGGGGCACCAAGCGGTTATGACTCTCGCTGGCACTGTCTGCAAACAGGCAGTGATCGCCCTCCAAGCGGGCGCCATCGGATAATAACTGGTCGTGAAAAGCAGAAAGACTCAACGTAAACTCCGGGTTTGTGGCAAATCAGCGGCAGTGGGTTGGCATAGCCAGCACAAAGAAGGCCATGCGTTGACTGGCCGGTGTCGCTATAATGCGCCGCTCAATGAACGGCAGCAGTGGAACTTAATGTACTCAGAAAACGAGATCAAGCGAATTTACTGGGCCAGCCGGCGCGGCATGCTGGAACTGGATCTGATGCTGGTGCCTTTTATGGAAAACTGTTTTCGCAGTCTGTCTCCGGAAAAGCAGCAACATTACGTAGCCCTCATGGAATGCGAGGACACGGAAATCTTTCAGTGGCTGCTGGGGACAGGAAACCCGGACGACAAAGATTTACTAGGGATAGTAAATGACATCAAAGCCCACGCCCGCACCCCTAAGGCTTGAACTGCGCCCCTCCAGATGCCTATTGGCTTTTCTGCTGGCCACACACCTGTTGGCGGTCGCTGCGGTCCTGCTGGCTCAGATAGGCCTGTTTGTCAAAACCCTCGCGCTGCTTTTGGTGATTATCAGTCTCTGTTATCAAGGGGCCCGCGCCTTTCACCCCGTTTGGCGGGTAGAGGCCTTGGGCAGGGACGAGGCTGGCTGGTGGCTGCAGTGTGGGGGAAGGCGCCAGCGAACCGCGCTGCGCTCCTGCTGGGTGACGGCCCACGCGGTGGGCATGAGTTTTGTCGGGCGTTCGCTGTTGATCGCGGGGGATGCCTGTGAGCCCGACGTCTTTCGGCAGCTGCGAGTGCAGCTACGCTTTGCGCCCGGGCTCGAGGATCGTATCGCGGGCCTCGGCTAGTGTTTCCGGGTAGTCCAGTGTGTAGTGCAGCCCACGGCTTTCCTTGCGCTGCATGGCCGAGCGGATTATCAGCTCCGAGACCATAGCCAGGTTGCGCAGTTCAAGCAGGTCATTGCTGACCTTGTAGTTGCTGTAGTACTCGCGAATTTCCTGTTGCAGCAGTTCGACCCGGTGCAGCGCTCGTTGCAGACGTTTGTCGGTGCGAACAATGCCCACGTAATCCCACATAAAGCGGCGCAGCTCATCCCAGTTGTGGGAGATGACAACGTCTTCGTCGGAGTCGGTTACCTGCGACTCATCCCAGTCTGCGATGTGAATGTCGGGCAATTTTTCCGCCAGTCGCTGGCTGATGGCGTCGGCGGCT
>JBFHCW010000292.1:0-3126 GCA_041585035.1 Litorivivens sp. | reverse complement strand
CGCAATGAGCGGTTTCAGTAAAAAACCTGACCTGTTTATCTGACACGAACAGCAAGTTCCTCTTACACTGCGTTTCGCTTAAAATGCTGAAAAATTAAACACTTCAGGAGCCTCCATGGCCAACCGGGCCACGCGCTGCCCTCACTGCCAGACCAGCTTTCGCGTTACCGACTCGCAATTGGCGACTGCGCGTGGACGGGTGCGCTGTGGCGCCTGCCTGGAAGTCTTTAACGCCACCGAAAACTGGGTTAACCCTGCGCCTACGCAGCCGGACATCCCCGATCCCGAGCCGCGCTTCGACGACAACAGTCCACTGCCGGAAGACGAAAGCAATGGCCAGCTGGACGTTGAAAACAGGCCTGCAGGCGAAGAGTGGCAACCCACGGATAAAAAGCCAGAAGAACAAACCACCGCCGGCGAACAGGACATCGCGACCTCTGCGACAACTGCCGGCGCTCCCGCTGCCCGCAATCCTGAAGACACCGGGGCGGCGGATGAGAAACCCTCATCCGCCCAGGCCGCCTCCGTTGACACACCGCCAACAAGCGACAGGGGCATTGTCGCTGAAGCGTCTTCAGTCACTGCAAGTGAACCGTCCGACACGGCGGCTTCAGGCCTCGGGCAACCGCCAACAAGCGACGCCAGCAACGATAACCATGACACCGACCCGAGACCCGCGTCGGAGCCCGCCGCCGACCAAAGCGAGAGCCAAACCGAGGAAACAGACAGCGCCGACCAAGCCCCCTTGGTGGGCGAAGACGAGTTTGATGCACTGGTCGCTAAACAGCGTCGCCGCGTCCAACTGGATCGCCGCCAGCTCGGCTGGACCCTGCTCTGCCTGCTGGCCGCTTCAGCCCTGGCCGGCCAAGCGGTTTACGCCAATTTCAACAGCTTGGCACAGTCACAACACCGCGCGGCACTGACCGAAACCTGCAAGGTGATTAATTGGATTTGGGGAGAACGCCGCTGCGAATTGCCACCGCCACGCAATCTGGCGCGCATCGAGTCTCTTGGCCTGAATATCATGTCCCACCCCCACTACATCGACAGCCTGTTGGTGGATACCGTCATCCTTAACCGCGCGGCTTTTGAACAACCCTTCCCGCAGATCGAGCTGGTTTTCCGTAACGATCGCGGCAATATCGTCGCCAGTCGCGCATTTTTGCCCGGTGAGTACCTCGCCGGCGAGCTGCGCGGCGCAACGCTGATGCCCGTCGGACAGAGTGTGCGCATCAATATCAGCATTGCCGATCCGGGCAGCAATGCCGTCAACTATGAGATGCGCTTTCTCCCTGCCGAAGATTCCGCCGGTCGCTGAATCGCCAAAGATCGACTCAGTCTCGCCCCTCTTACATTGATCAAAAGATAAACACAAGCCTTTAACGACCTCGCGCAAGGGAGTATGATTGCGCCTCACTTTTCGTTGTCTTTTATTGTGTTCCAAGGGACCCGACCATGATTCGGATTGGCCGCTTCTCCTTGGCAGGCCGGGCTGTTCTCGCTCCTATGGCGGGGGTGACCGATTTGCCTTTCCGCCGCCTGTGCAGAGAATTCGGCGCCAGCCTGACAACGTCAGAAATGGTGATTAGCAATTCCGAATTACGCGACAGTCGCAAAACGCGATTGCGCCTGGCTCAGGATGAATCAGAGCACGTGCGGGTGGTCCAGATTGCCGGGGCCGAGCCACAGGCCATGGCCGAGGCAGCACGCTACAACGAGTCACTGGGCGCCGATATCATCGATATCAACATGGGCTGCCCGGCGAAAAAGGTTTGCAAGCGGGACGCAGGGTCTGCGCTACTGCGCGATCCGCAGCTGGTACGCGATATCCTGCAGGCGGTCGTCGCCGCGGTTGAGGTGCCAGTCACCCTCAAGTTCCGCACCGGCTGGTCGCCAGAACACCGAAATGGTGTGGACATTGCCCGTATTGCCGAGGACAGCGGCATCCAGTCGCTGGCAGTACACGGACGAACCCGCGCCTGCCGATATCACGGCGCAGTGGAATACGACACCATTGCAGCCATAAAACAGCGTGTGAGCCTGCCAGTCTTTGCCAATGGCGATATCACTTCGCCCGAGCAGGCCAAGGCAGTATTGGATTACACCGGTGCTGACGGAGTAATGATCGGTCGAGGGGCACAGGGAAGCCCCTGGCTGTTCCGTGAGATCAATCATTATCTGGCAACCGGTGAGCAACACGAGGGCGTTACGCCGACAGAGCTGTTTGACACCATGCTCCGCCACGTGACAGCCCTTCACGACTTTTACGGCGAACGTCAGGGCCTGAAAATCGCTCGCAAGCATGTGTCCTGGTATCTGCAGAATCTGGCAGACAGCGATGCAGCTCGCAGTTACTTCAACAGCCTGACCGACGCCAGTGCACAGATCGACACCATCCACCGCCTTGCGGCGGGATGGTCAGCTTATAAAACAGGGGATAAAGCAGCATGAACGCTAGTGCAGAAACCAAACTGGAGCTGGTGGAAACACCCGCCAGCACCGAAACCTTCGCCACCATTGCCGAATCGCATTCACTGCGCGAAAGCGTGGCCATTGCCGTGAAAAACTATTTCGACCAGCTCGACGGTCAGGACGTCACCGATGTCTACGAAATGGTTCTGTCGGAAGTGGAAGCGCCTCTGCTGGAAAAAGTGATGAGCTATACGCGCAACAATCAGACCCGCGCTTC
This sequence comes from Litorivivens sp., assembly GCA_041585035.1. GTDB lineage: Bacteria > Pseudomonadota > Gammaproteobacteria > Pseudomonadales > Spongiibacteraceae > Litorivivens. Next base: position 437 of record JBFHCW010000292.1, on the reverse strand, counting down.
TCAGGTACTTGGCCTGAACCGCGGCACACTGCGCAAGAAACTGAAGAAATACGGGCTGCTCTAAGCCCCCTGCAATACACCGATTTCTCAATTTGCAACCTTAAAGGTACCTGAGCCTCAATGAGCACAGCCGAACTACCTCGCCCGGTGAAACGGGCCCTCATCAGTGTTTCCGACAAATCCGGAATCATCGAATTCGCCAGCGCCTTGCGCCAACGCGGCGTTGAACTGCTGTCAACCGGCGGCACCTTCCGCCTGCTGCAGGAAAACGGGCTGGAGGTCACCGAAGTCTCCGACTACACCGGCTTCCCGGAAATGATGGACGGTCGGGTAAAAACCCTGCACCCGAAAGTACACGGTGGCATTCTGGGCCGACGCGGCACCGACGAAGCAATTATGAGTGAGCACGGCATCAATGCCATCGACATGGTCGTGGT
>JBFHCW010000291.1:0-3127 GCA_041585035.1 Litorivivens sp. | reverse complement strand
GCGGACGGCAGCTACAGCATCACCGGTAACAAGATCTTCATTACCGGCGGTGAGCACGACCTGACCGAAAACATCATCCACCTGGTGCTGGCGAAGTTGCCCGATGCGCCGGCTGGCTCTAAAGGCATCTCCCTGTTCCTGGTGCCGAAATTTCACGTCAATGACGACGGCAGTCTCGGCGAGCGCAATGGCGTCAGCTGTGGCAGCGTCGAGCACAAGATGGGTATTCACGCCTCGGCCACCTGTGTATTGAATTTCGACGACGCCAAGGGGTATCTGGTCGGTGAAGTGAACCGCGGTTTGGCGGCCATGTTCACCATGATGAACTACGAGCGTCTGTCCGTGGGTGTGCAGGGACTGGGTCTTGCCGCGGCGTCGTATAACGGTGCCCTGGACTACGCCCGTGAGCGCCTGCAAAGCCGCTCACCCGCCGGCCCGCAGAATGCCGATGGCCCGGCGGATCCGATTATCGTTCACCCCGATGTGCGTCGAATGCTGCTCACGCAGAAAGCCTATGTGGAAGCGGGTAGAGCATTTGCCGTCTTTGTCGGCCAGCAGCTCGATACCTCCAAGTTTGGCGAGGGTGAAGAAAAAGCCCGTGCCGCAGGCTTGGTAGAACTGCTGACGCCAATTGCTAAAGCCTTCCTCACAGATAAAGGTCTGGAATGTACCGTACTGGGGCAGCAGTGCTTCGGCGGTCACGGTTATGTGCGCGAGTGGGGTATGGAGCAGTATGTGCGCGACGTGCGTATTGCCCAGATCTACGAAGGCACCAACGGTATCCAGGCCCTTGACCTGATGGGGCGCAAGGTTACGGCCAACGGCGGCCAGAACATGGCTGTGCTGATCCAGCAAATGCGCGACTATGCCGCCAGTGCCAAAACTGCGGGTATGGACGAATTCACGGCGCCGCTACTGTCAGCCGTTGATACGCTTGAGGCACTGACTCAGGACGTCCTGAGTGCCGCTAAAAATGATCCGCACGCGGTGGGCGCAGCATCCGTTGAATACCTGAATGCCGCCGGCTACACCATTTACGCCTACATGTGGGCGCGGATGGCGGAAGCTGCGCTGCAGGCCGGAGACGACGCCTTCTACACCTCGAAGCTGCACACGGCGCGATTCTATATGACTCGCCTGTTGCCGCAGCTGGATGCCATGGCAGCCGCTGTGCGCGCTGGCAGCGACGTGTTGATGGCATTGCCTGAAGACGCCTTCTAAGCGTTTGTGACTGCACTTGCGGGGCTGCCGAGTCCTGCAAGTGCAAGGCTTGGACTTGCCCGCGTCGAGTGGGATAATACGTTTTTTGCCTGGCCTGAAGTCAATCGCTATGTCTGAACGAAAGCTCTACCCCGAAGACCAGAAACGCGTGGACGAGTACCTGAAGACCGGCTACAACGTCACCCCGCGTAAACCCTTCAAACCGATGCGCATGATTATCATGCTGATTACGGTGGTCACCCTGTTCAGTGCGTTCAGTATTTTTCTGGCGCGCTCTTCCGGCGTTTACTGAGCCGTCAGCGTTTGCCGCCGAGAAGTCGAATCACCACCGCTGAATCTCAACCGGGCTTGTCCCGTCAATCAGCACATTGCTGTCTATGACGCGGTTGGGCCCTCCGCTTGACGGGCTCCCTTTGGGGGCAGGGTCAAAACCAGAAATCCTTTTATTCCACGTCGATGTGCAGGCTCTCACGGGCTGATCGTCCGGGTCAGCGAAAGTAGCGAGGTCATTACGCGAGATGCAAAGTCGAATGTTCATGCTGACAACAATACTGCTTGGATTGGGCGCAAGTTTACTGGCGGGCTGCAATTCCAGTAGCTCCGATAGCACTGATGCTGATGCCGCGCCGCTCAGTCGGGATTTTGGCGCGCCTACCGATCAGCAGATTCGGCCGGGTGTCGAAATCACTGCCAGTGGCTACGGTTCCTGTACGGCTAATTTCCTGTATGCCGCAAACGAGGTGACCTACTACATCGGCGTCGCGGCGCACTGTTTCAGCGATGACAGCAATAACGGGGTGAACCCCTGCAATGCCAATAGCGCGCCTATCGGGTTTAGCGGCATTACGATTGAAAATGCCTCGCGCCCCGGTGAGCTGGCCTACTCCAGCTGGACAGCCATGCAGGAAAACGGTGAAACCGCTGGTTCAGATCTGTGCCAGTACAATGATTTTGCATTGGTCAAAATCCATATTGACGACATCGGCAATGTTCATCCCGCTGCCATCGCCTATGGCGGTCCCACGGCGCTGTTCAATGGAGTGGCCACTGTTGGTGATACGGTTTACAGCTACGGGCGCTCTTCATTTCATTCTGGGGTGCGGGACTTGCAAGAGAAGGAAGGCCGGATTTCTGAAGTGCTGGCAGGTGGTCTGGCTTATCAGGTGTCGTTTGATAATGCGGGGCTGCCCGGGGACAGTGGCAGTGCCATTCTGCATGAAGACGGGCGCGCCCTGGCCGTGCTGACCACGGTAGGGGTTGGTCTCGGCCCCTCGGCGGTCGGCAATGGTGCCGTCAGTCTTGAGCGAGCGCTGAATTACGGCAAAGCCAGTGGTCACATCTCGGCGTCTACCCAATTGCTGACCTGGCCAGACTTTTCGCCGTAGGTGATTTTCAGGCTGTGGGTTTCTCTGCGAACTGATCCAGCAGTGCCGGGAGCAGAATGAGATCTGTCAGCATGGCAATCGCCATGGCAAGCGCGGTAAAGGTCCCAAACATGATGCTCGGTGTGAAGTCTGAAAAGGCGAGCAGTGAAAAACCACAGGTCACGATCAGGGTGGTATACAACAGGGCATAGCCAACGGCGTGATGCGTGCGCTTGCTGATGTCGGCTGAGCCTCGGGCCTGCTCCTCGCGGTAGCGGTGAATGTAGTGAATGGTGTCATCTACGGCGATGCCAACGGCGATGGCTGCAATGGTGATCGTCATAAAGTCCAGGGGTACGTTTAGCCATCCCATGCTGCCAAGAATAAACAGGGCGGTAAAAAGATTGGGTATCAAGGCAATCAGCGCCAGGCGCAGTGAGCGGAAAATCAACGCGAAGGCGAGGCCCAGTGCGGCAAATACCGCGCCCAGTGTCAGTATTTGGGAACTGAAGAGTTGCTCCAGCAGGCCCTGATAGAGCACG
>JBFHCW010000290.1:0-3134 GCA_041585035.1 Litorivivens sp. | reverse complement strand
TGGCTGGGGCGGGAGGATTCGAACCTCCGAATGACGGGATCAAAACCCGTTGCCTTGCCGCTTGGCGACGCCCCAGCAAAACTGGTTAAATCTGGTTCAGGGCAGAGTGACTTGGCGAGACATTTACGCCACGTGCTACAAAGCCGCTGTAACTGGCCGGCCTGTTTGAGAAAACATCTCGTGCTGACGCTTCATCAGCGAACCGGGCAAACAGACACGAACCGGTGCCTGTGAGTTGAGCGGGTGCAAATTGGCTTAGCCAATCCAAGGCGTTTTTCACCTCTGGATACAGGCTTTTGACCACATTTTCGCAGTCATTTCCGGCACCCTGCTCAAGAAAGGCCGCTATTTTGATGGGTCGACTGTTACGTGTCAATTGCTGGTGTGAAAAAATTTCACGTGTGGCGACGCTGACGCCGGGATGAATCACAACAAACCAGTCCTCTGGCATTTCGACAGGGGTGAGTTTTTCGCCAACACCTTCTGCCCACGCTGTTCGACCCCGAACAAAAACCGGCACATCGGCGCCTAGGCCGAGACCGATTTCACTGAGCGCGTCTGCGCTGAGCCCGGTTTGCCACAGGTGGTTCAGTGCGAGCAGTGTAGTGGCAGCGTTAGAGCTGCCGCCGCCGATGCCGCCGCCCATGGGGAGGTGCTTGTCGCAGTGGATGTCAATGCCGGTGTGCGTGTTGGTGGTGTCGCGAAGGGCGCAGGCCGCACGCACAATCAGGTTGTCCGCTGGCGCTACGCCGTCAAAGGGGGTGTGCAGGACGATCTCTGAGTCGTCGCGCAGAGAAAAATGCAAGGTGTCGCCGAAGTCCAGCAGCTGAAACAGACTCTGCAGCAGATGGTAGCCATCGTTGCGCCGACCGATGATTTTCAGGCAAAGGTTCAGTTTGGCGGGGGCCAGCAGGCTTAGCGTACTCATGTCGGTAGGGTCATTGCAGTGGGCATTCGCTGAAGTTTTGCCAATCGCGCAGCAGCCATTTCAGGCGGGCACTGTGGTGGGTCATGCTGATTTTTTCGGGCAGCACTCCGCCGTCACTGTACTCGATAAGCCAGCCATGCTGTTCGAGTGCGGGGCCATTTTCGGGTGTGCTTGCGGTCCGCGCCGGGGCTCGTGGGTCGGCTTCACCGCGCAGCCAGTGGCGGAGCGCAGAGACGGGCATGATCCAGCCCATAGCCGCGAGCAGCTCTTCGGGGGTGTCGGCGTAAAGTGTGGGGTCCCCGCCGCGCTGCAGGCTGACCTCTTGCGGGTCGCCATTGATAATCGCTGAGCCGACCCCTAGTGGGCCGCTCAAGCGAATACGGTAGCGTTTGTCGCAATTCTGCCACTCAAAATTCGCTGTCTCGCGCTGGTCCTCGGCCCAGATGGCGACTTTCCCCTTAACGGACCAGTGCTGAGTATCGGCGCTAGTTGAGACTCCGCCGGTCGCGTCCGGTGTTGAGCTGCAGGCTGCCAGCAGGGCTGCCAGAGCGAGAATGAAAAGGGCTTTCATGTTCAGGGCTTGTCCGCATCCGGCAGGTTGACCTGCAGGCGCTGCAGGGTGTCGATAATAATGGTGCTGCTCGGGTCGTTGCTCAGGCCCTGCTGCCACACCGAGATGGCCTGTTCCCGCTGCCCCAGGCGCCAGAGGACTTCGCCGAGGTGGGCTGCAATTTCATGGTCTTTGGATTGGGAAAAAGCCTTGGACAGGTAGTTTTCTGCTAATTCAAGGTCGCCCAAACGGTAGGCGATCCAGCCGTAGCTGTCCTGAATGGCCGGGTCGTCCGGGCGCAGCTGCAGGGCTTTGCTGACCAGTGTGCGGGCTTCAGTGAGGCGGTCCGTCAGGATGGCCAGCGAGTAGCCGAGCGCATTCAGGGCGGTGGCATTGTCGGGGTCTTTGCTCAGAATCTGCCGCAGATCCTGTTCCATCAATGCAACATTCTTCTGGCGCTCGCTGAACAGGGAGCGGGCGTACAGTATGTTGGTGTTATCCGGGTGTTTGGCCAGGGCGTCGCTCAGCAGGGTAAAGCCTTCTTTATATTGGCGGTGCTCGAACAGCAAATCGGACTCTATCAGATAGAGTTGGATATCCTGATCGGGAAAGCGCAGGCGCGCGGCGGCAAGATCTGCCCGTGCTTGAGGCAGGCCATCCTGTTCGGCGCGGACTTCCGCCAGCCGTGTCAGGGCGGGAATCAGCTGGTCACCACCATTGACCTGGCGGTAGTGTTCGATGGCTGAGGACCAGTTTTCTTCCTGCTCGGCAATGCGACCGAGGAAATAGTAGGCGGTGTCGCGCTGTTGGCTGCGACTGATCAGGTCGGTGAGCAGGGCCTTGGCTGACTCATAATCACCGATTTCGCGGTTGACCAGTGCCAGCGCCAGACGGATGGCGTCATCTTCCGGATGCTGATTGTGCAGCACCGTGTACTGGGCCTTGGCCAGATAGATGTCGCTGCGGGTAAGCAGCTGTGCCAGATTCAGGCGAAGTCGCTTGTGGTAGGGGTACTGGTCGACCGCGAATTGAAGTCTCTCGATAGCTTCCTGGATGCGCCCGAGTTGCTGCAGTACCCGGGTTTCAATCAGCAGGGCGTGCATGTTGCTGGGGTCGCTTGCCAGTACCTCGCGGATCAGGCTCAGCGCTTCTTCTTCCTGGTTGCGGTATTGCAGGGTGAGAGCGACACCGGTTTTCAGGTTGAGATTGTCGGGGTGTCGTTCAAGCAGGTCGCGAATGGCGTTTTCAAACTGCTGCTGGTCCATTTCGGACTGGGCCAGAGCGCTGGCGGCGAGGGTTGCAAAGTTGCTGTCGTGATCGCTGCCGATCACCGCTTCCATATGCTGCAGTGCTTCCAGCGGGCGCCGGGAGCGTGCCAGTGCGGTAGCGCGAATAAAATGCGCTTCGGCAGCCTCTGGGTTTTTATCGAGCCACTGTGAGGTTGTTTGCAGCGCTGCGCTTTCATTGTTCACGAACTGGGAGAGTCGCGCGGCCGTGGCAATGATGCCCAGGTCACCGGTTTGCTCGGCTTGGGTTAGGTAAAGCTCCAGCGCCAGGTCGTAGTGTTGGCGGCGAATCGCAAATTCGGCGACCAGTAAATCGTGGAAGCTGTCGTCCGGGAAGGGGCGGGTTACAGCGGCGACCGGCTCGGACTCG
>JBFHCW010000289.1:0-3136 GCA_041585035.1 Litorivivens sp. | reverse complement strand
ATATTGAAGACTGCGATAATGTGGCGACCTCATTCCCCAACTTTGTCGAATTGGCAACGGCGGCGGGGATGCGCATAGAGGTGCGTTCATGAGCGCGGCGGTTATTTGTATCGATGGCCCCAGCGGTTCTGGCAAGGGCACCTTGTGCCAGATGCTGGCCCTGGAGTTGGGCTGGCATCTGCTCGATAGTGGCGCCCTGTACCGCTTGGTCGGTATGGCGGCCAGCAAGCACCAGCTCAGTTTTGACGACGAAGCGGCTATCGCGGCCTTGGCGGCGGCGCTGGATGTGGCGTTTTTGCCGGGTCAGCAGGGTGAGCCCAGCCGGGTGATGCTCGAGGGGGTAGACGTCAGCGGTGAGCTGCGCAGCGAAACTACCGGAAATTTGGCCTCTAAGGTGGCGGTGCTGCCGGCGGTGCGTGAGGCCCTGTTGCAGCGCCAGCGCGATTTCGCCCAGGCGCCGGGTTTGGTGGCCGACGGGCGGGACATGGGCACCGTGGTTTTCCCCGAGGCGCCGCTTAAGGTTTTTCTGACGGCGAGCGCCGAGGAGCGCGCCCGGCGGCGCTTTAAGCAGTTGAAAGATAAGGGTGAGAGTGTTAACATCGCGACCCTTTTAGAAGAGATCCAGGCTCGTGATAAGCGCGATTCAGAGCGCGAACACGCGCCGTTGAAGCCGGCGGATGACGCCCTGTTGATTGACAGCAGCGAGCTGGGGATCGAACAAGTTTTTGCGCGGGTATTGGCCGAGGTCAGTGCCCGCTTTCCTGCGTCTTAGGGGCAGGCTGATTTATTAAGGGTTTCTCGGGCTGTGTCAATACCAGCTAGCAGCTTGAGAGACTTTAAAAAACTGACCCGCGTTAGCTGGTAATGCGGCGATATGGTGGCTCTGCCACTGCTAATCTCAGGTAATGACTAATGAGCGAAAGCTTTGCTGAACTGTTTGAAGAAAGTTTAAAAACGATCGATATGAAGCCGGGTTCCATCGTAACCGGTGTAGTTATCGACATCGACAGCGACTGGGTGACTGTCCACGCCGGTCTGAAGTCGGAAGGGGTGATTCCCCGCGATCAGTTTGTCGCAGAAGGCGGCGAATTCTCTCTGCAGATTGGTGACGAAGTACAGGTTGCCCTGGAATCCGTTGAAGACGGTTTCGGTGAAACCCGTCTGTCCCGCGAGAAAGCAAAGCGCGCCGAAGCCTGGACCGCACTGGAAGCTGCCTACGAGGCAGAAGAAACAGTGACCGGTATTATCAATGGCAAGGTCAAGGGTGGTTTCACCGTCGACATCAACAGCATCCGCGCGTTCCTGCCCGGCTCTCTGGTTGATGTGCGTCCGGTGCGTGACACTGCTCACCTGGAAGGCAAAGAACTCGAATTTAAAGTGATCAAGCTGGACCAGAAGCGCAACAACGTTGTGGTTTCTCGTCGCGCGGTTCTGGAAAGTGTTAACAGCGAAGAGCGCGAAGCACTGCTGGAATCTCTGCAAGAAGGCATGGTTGTTAAAGGTATCGTTAAGAACCTGACCGACTACGGCGCGTTCGTAGATCTGGGTGGCATCGACGGCCTGTTGCACATCACTGATATGGCTTGGAAGCGCATCAAGCACCCAAGTGAAATCGTCAATGTGGGCGACGAAATCGACGTTCGCATCCTCAAGTTTGACCGCGAGCGCAACCGCGTATCTCTGGGTCTGAAGCAACTCGGCGAAGATCCCTGGGTGGCTATCAAAACTCGTTACCCCGAGAACAGCCGCGTTAAAGCCAAGGTTACCAACCTTACCGATTACGGCTGCTTCGCAGAAATCGAAGAAGGTGTTGAAGGTCTGGTTCACGTATCCGAAATGGATTGGACCAACAAGAACATCCACCCCTCTAAAGTCGTACAAGTTGGCGACGAAGTGGAAGTGATGATTCTGGACATCGACGAAGAGCGTCGCCGTATTTCTCTGGGTATCAAGCAGTGCCAGCAAAACCCATGGGATGCCTTCGGTTCGCAGTTCACTAAAGGCGACCGCATCAGCGGCGCGATCAAGTCGATCACCGATTTCGGTATCTTCATTGGTCTGGACGGCAACATCGACGGCCTGGTTCACCTGTCAGACATCTCTTGGAACGAGAGCGGCGAAGACGCGGTTCGCAAGTTCAAGAAAGGCGACGAGATCGAAACCGTTATCCTGTCTATCGACCCCGAGCGCGAGCGTATCTCGCTGGGCATCAAGCAGCTCGAGGAAGATCCTTTCTCTGACTACGTCGCTGTTAACGACCGCGGTAGCATCGTAACTGGTGTTGTTAAAGAAGTTGACGCCAAGGCTGCTGTTGTTGTGCTGGCAGACGAAGTTGAAGGTGTTCTGAAGGCCTCTGAAATCAGCCGCGATCGCGTTGAAGATGCGCGCAACGTGCTGAAAGAAGGCGAAGAGGTTGAAGTTAAGATCATCAGCGTCGATCGCAAGAACCGCGCTCTGACCCTGTCTATCAAAGCGAAAGACATGGAAGACGAGAAAGAAGCGGTGAAAGCACTGCGTGAGAAGGAAACTGAAGCGGCCGCGCCTGCGACTATCGGTGACCTGATCAAAGCTCAGATGGAAAACAAAGACTAAGCGTCTTTGCTGCGGGCATTCTTTCAGGGAATGCCCGTAACTTACTGGCTTATAAGCAAAAAAGTGCTAAGCTAGGCTTGATGTCGGAATTTACGGGATTGAGCAATGACCAAATCTGAGTTGATAGAGCTGATGGCTGAACGCCAGCCACAGTTGTCTCACAAGGATATTGAGCTGGCAGTAAAAACCATGATCGAGCACATGTCTCAGGTCTTGGCGACTGGCAGCAGAATCGAGATCCGAGGGTTTGGTAGTTTCTCGCTGCACTACCGCGAGCCGCGAATGGGGCGCAACCCCAAAACCGGTGAAACGGTGCAGCTTCCGGGCAAATACGTTCCGCATTTTAAGCCTGGTAAAGAACTGCGTGAGCGGGTGAATCAGAGCCTGACCTCTAGCTGAGGTGGTGACGCTAGCCTTCTCCAAAAAGAAACGGTATGGTCTTTGGCTATACCGTTTTTTTTATGGGCGCGATTCCTGATGCAAATCCTCAAGTCGATCCTGGTGTTATTGCTGCTCCTTGCCGTGGTGTTGTTTGGCCTGCTTT
>JBFHCW010000288.1:0-3186 GCA_041585035.1 Litorivivens sp. | reverse complement strand
GAAAAAGGTAACTTCAAAGCCTCACTCGACGATCAGGACGGCCGCCAGGTCAATATCAAAACCTTCAATATGCAGCTCAACTATGACCTTGCAGATTGGGGGCTGGTATTTGTCGGCGGGCATTCGGTGCTGGAGCAAACCCTTAGCCTCGACACCGACTTCACACCCGCGCCTGCCACGCTCGGTCTGGGGGGCGACAGATCGCCGACCAAAACCGCTGAATTCCGTGTAATTTCGCCGACACTTGATGGTCTGTTCGGGCTCGACAGTCTGTTTGGCGCCGACCTCGGCAGCAGCGATTTTGTGGCCGGTGTGTTCTACCAAGAGCGCGATATCAACGACAGTTATTTCCGTTTTATCTTCGACCTCCCCTCCTACCTCGGGCTGATAGCTGCCGCAGGTTCAAGTGATTCGGCACTGGCCTACGCCCTGCTTCCCAACCTCGGCGAAGATCAGGTAGTCGAGGATTTCACCCAGACCTTTGACCAGCAAGCCGAGTCGCTGGCCGCCTTCGCCGAATTCAAATGGCGCTTCCAGCAGGACTGGACTTTGCAGGTGGGAATGCGCAACGGCGAAGAGAAAAAGACAGGCGAATGGAAGCAGTTCTACAACCAGCCACAACCTGCGGTCGTTCTGCCACAGGCGGGCATCCAGGAGTTCGAAGCCAAACGGGTGCAAGAAGACAATCAGTTCCAGCACAAGGTATCAATCAACTGGCAGCCCACGGATAGCATCAGCCTGTTCCTGCACCGCGCTGAAGGGGTCAAGGGGGGCGGCTTCAATGCCTTCGCCTTCCGCGGCGTCGAAGACGAACTGGTGTTCTTCCCGGAATTTACTACCGAGTGGAGCTTCAATGCCAAGACCAGCTGGTTCGACAACACCCTCAACGCCAACCTGTCGATTTTCCGGATGGACGTTGATGACTTCCAGGTGCTGAGCCGCGCGCCGGAGCGCACCACAATCGGTATTGGCGTGACGCTGGTTAAAAACGCTGCTGAAGCACGCTCTCAGGGTGTCGAAGGGGATATTCACTGGCTGGTCAACGACTGGTTCAGCCTGATCGGCACCATTGGCTACAACGAAACCGAATACCTGAAGTTTACCGACAACGAGTGCCCACCGGATCGCACGGACGACCCTAACTGCGGCGATGCCAGCGGTAAGTCCTTCCCCTTTGCGCCGGAGTGGAACAATACCCTCACTGGCCTGGTCCGACTCCCCGTGTTCAACACCGGCCTGGAACTGACCGCCAGTGCGACCATCGAACAGTTTTCAGAACAATTGCTGGACGTCGATCTCGATGAGCGCAAACTCCAAGAGGGCTTTGAACGCTACAAGGCCAGTCTGGGTATCGCCCACCCGACTCAGGGCTGGAGCCTGAAAGTGATTGGCGAAAACCTGACTGACGAGAAAACCGGTATTCGTCAGGGCGATCTGTTCTCGGGCGTTTTTGTGGAGATTGCCGAACAACCTCGCACGGTTTACGCGCAGTTTGACTGGCGCTTCTGAGCGCGAGAGGTTCTCGTATGAAAGCTGTAAATCAACAAAGGGCCCTGCGCTACCTGACCGTAGCGCTGGCGGCCCTGCTACTGGCAGGCTGTAATGAATCCAGCAGCACGACCCGTTCAAGCACTGTCGGCAGTGCCAGTTTTAACCAGTTCCGCTTCGCCGAAAATGGCCTGCCAGAGCGCGACTACTACCTGTATGTGCCAAGCTCACTGCCGGCCAATGCGCCTCTTGTGGTGTATCTGCACGGCTGCAACCAGACCGCAATCCAGGCCGCCATTGGCACCCGCTGGAACGAGCTGGCCGAGCAACAGGGTTTTGTGGTGGTCTACCCGGAACAGAAAAACCCCAACAACGAGGAAGACCCTGCCGAACAGACCAACGGCCACCTCAGCGACGGCAACGGCATCAACTGCTGGAACTGGTTCCGACCGGAACACCAGTCTCGTGACAGCGGCGAGCCGGCCACTATCGCCGGTATCACTCGCGCTGTCCTGGCTCGCAGCGACCTCAACCTCGATGAAGACCGGGTTTTTCTGAGCGGCATGTCCGCCGGCGGCATTATGGCCAGCACCCTGGGCGCCACCTATCCCGACCTCTACGCCGCCATCGCCGTGGTCGCCGGTTGCGGTTACCCGGCCTGTGGCGATGCCACTGGCACGGCCGCCTATCAAGCCATGGCCGCGCAGGCCCGGCGCCTGCCCGTTATCTTGTTTCACGGCACCGCCGATGAGATTGCGCCCATCGCCATGGGCGAAGACGCCCTGCAGCAGTGGCTCGGCAGCAACGACTGGATCGACAACGAACAGCTCGACTACTCGGTGGCGCGGACACCGGCAGAAACCCTCCACATAGGCTTTGACGAAAGCGTTTTTGCCGGCGTTGGCAGTGAAGGTGACACCTGTGTGCGCAATCAGAATTCGCCCTGTCTGGGCGGCCTGTTCGGCTTTGAAAGCTACCCGACAACGGTGGAGCGTTACACGGATGCCCGCGGGTGCCCGCTGATCGATTTCTGGATCATTCACGGGCTCACTCACAACTACCCGGGCGGCAATCCCGAAGGCAACTTTGTCGACCCCATCGGGCCGGACATCACGCGCGCCAGCTACAACTTTTTTCTGGCTAACCCCAAAGGCAGCGTCTTCGAACGCGGCGCTATCAGCTGCGCTGCAGACTAAATCACTCGAATAAAAGCGATAGAGAGAGTCCCATGTTGCAGTCCACCATGATGACCCAACCGTTGACCCTGAACAGCCTGCTCGACCGCTGCGGTTCGGTTTTTGCGGCGGTAGACGTCATTTCCAACACGCCCTCCAAGCAACTCCACCACACCACCTACGGCGACATCGCCCGTCGCGCCCGGCAGTTAGGCAGCGCCCTGCAAAAAGCTGGCGTAAAACCCGGCGACCGGGTCGCCACCCTGATGTGGAACCACTACGCCCACCTGGAATGCTACTTCGGGATACCGGCCATCGGCGCCGTGCTCCACACGCTCAACCTGCGACTGCACCCCGACGATATTGCCTACATCGCAAATCACGCCGAAGACCGGATTCTGATTCTCGATGATATCCTGCTGCCGCTCTACCGACAGTTCGCCGACAAGGCCACATTTGAGCGGGTGATTGTTCTCAACTATGGCGGTGAAGCGCACGAATTCGAAGATTACGAAACCTTTCT
>JBFHCW010000287.1:0-3192 GCA_041585035.1 Litorivivens sp. | reverse complement strand
TCTTTCTCGATCAGTTTCAACGCGTCGGCCGGGTTCCACTTGTACATCATGACGATACTGCGGCCGCCCCGCAGCGACAGCAGGAACTGGGCGTGACATCCCGACACATGGAACAGCGGAACCGCCAGCAGAGATTTGGGGGCAAAGCCGCAGGTCATCATATGTTCGACAGCCTTGGGGTTGGCCATCGCCGAGCAGGTGGCGTGAAATTCAAAATTGGTCAGCGCCTGAACGATATTGCGATGATTGCTGAGCACTCCCTTCGGCTTGCCGGTGGTGCCCGAGGTATACATGATCATGACCGGGTCATCACTGCTACAGGGGAAGGGGTCAACACTTTTGTCCAGTCCACGCGTAACGACGTCGTTGTAGTGTTCGGCATTGGCACTGAGGGAACCGTCGGTACGCGCTACTATGGCTTTTACACCGATTTCAGGCAGCAGGTCCTCGACAAAGCCGTAGCGCTGCTGATCGCAAAAAACTACACGGGCGCCGGAGTCACTTAAACCGTATTCCAGCTCGGCGCGTTGCCCCCAGGAATTGAGGGGCACCACAATCGCACCCAGCGAAACAATAGCCGTGAAGGCAACCATCCACTCGGGGTAATTGCGCATGGCGATGGCAACCCGATCACCTTTTTTGATGTCGTAATGCTCCACCAGTTGTTGGGAGAGGGCGTCTGCCTGCACAAAGAAGTCATTGAAGGAGAGCTGCTCACCTTCGTAGATGATAAACGCAGCGTCTCCGTGTCCACGCCCCACGTCCAGCATGTCTTTCAGGGTTGCGGGCGTATTTTTGTACACGGTAAACGTCGTACCGTTGATCGTCTGTTCGGTAATTTCAAAGGGCGAGCCCGGTTGCATCAGCTGGTTTGCGCATTCATTGAAGCGGGCGACAATATCGGTCATTGCGATGAATCCTAGGGGTCGTGGAGTGAATTAAAACAGGCAATTTACCGATATTATCGGGATTGCCTGCCTTGGGTCTAGGGTAGAAGAGGGCAGCTCATTCGAATGGCTTACCCCCCTAAGATGATTGCGTGTCCGTCAGGCGCTAGTGCCCCCTTCCAGGCGATTTTTCATCTCCAGCAGTCGCGGGTTCTGACTAAGAGAGGGGTATTTCAGCCGCTCAGACAGTTGCTGAAGGTATTCAGCTTTCTGAGCGGCGTTTTCCGGCGACGTCACGTTTACCAATATCTCGTCGAGCATGGCGTCTATGGACTTCATGACATCCGGGTTGCGCGGGTGCAGCTGGTAGGCTTTGTCGAGATAGAATAAGGCGCCATTGTAATCACCGAATTTGAGAGCCTGGCGCCCTTCGCTGAGATTTCTCAGTACATTTTCCTGAGTGACCGGCGGCAAGGATTCAAAAGGGATGTCCGGGCCGGCGTCGGGTTGAAAAAACAGCAGGTAGCTGGAAAAACCGACGATCGCCACCAGTAAGGCGGCCGATAGTTGCCTGACGCGACGACCAGTTCCCTTGAATTGACGGAGAAACTTATCGGCATCCTGCCAGCGGTCTTCGCGTCGGAAGGCTAGCGCCTTGGCGATGGCCTTCCACTGATAGGCGGGCAGCCCCTTGATTCGCTTTGGTTTCAGCCCTAGAGATTCGGCGCGCGGCGCGCTTTTGCGGTCAAAGGGGTGTTGGCCCGTCAGCATTTCATAAGCGATCAGACCCAGCGCATAGACGTCGTCGGCCGGGTGAGGGGGCTGCCGCTCAAACATCTCATAACTGGCATAGGTGGGGGTCAACCCCGAAATTTCATCCGGATCATCCGGGGTTTTGTCGCCTTCGATGCTGGAATAGGCGCGGGCAATACCAAAATCCAGCACCTTCAGTATATTTTCGCTGGTTATAAATATATTTGCCGGCTTCAGGTCCGAGTGAACAATATTGCGCTTATGGGCGTAGGCGATGGCATTACCCAAATCCGTAATGTAGGCAATGCATTCGCTGCGTTCGGCGTTGCTGGCGATGTAGCTGTCCAGTGTCACACCGCTGAGTGACTCCATTGTCATAAAGAAAATGGTGTCGTCACGGTCAAAGTCGTAGACCGTTATGATATTCGGGTGGGCTAGGGTCTGGGACTTGTCCGTTTCGCGCTGCAGGGCAATAAAAGCGCGAGAATCTCTGGCAAAATCGCCGCTGATAACCTTGATGGCAACGGTGGGATCGCTGTGCCCGGCTTCTACCCGCCGCAGGTCCTTGGCGCGAAATACGGCCCCCATCCCGCCCTGGCCAAGTTTTTCTCCGAGTTGAAACCTATCCTTGAGCATGAATCCCGGCTGCATCCGGGCAAGCGTGTCGCTGCAAAGGCTTTCGGCTGCAGGCGGTTCGCTTGTGCTTATCCGCGTTTTATCGGGATCGGGACTGGCCTGAGTTATCCCATCGGTTTGCGGCGGGGTTGCGATCTCAGTATCGCTGCCTTCCGAGCTGCTACTCCTGGGCTTGGTTTTATCGTTGTCGCTCATCTTTTCTCCCCAAACCGGAATTCCCCTCTACCAGGAGGCTTTCCAGGATTGTCGGCCAGTTTTCGCGCCAGCAGCAGACGTGATCGAAATCAGGAAACCTCCGGAGTGTACCACCGTGTCTTTTGATATAGGCACGGGCCAGCTCGGGGGGCGTGTTGCGATCCTGCAGGCCGCTCAAATGAATCTGGCGATTGAGACTTCCCCTTGGCTCAAGTATCGGGTTGAGTGAGTCATTGAGTGGCAGATAGCCGTGCAGTGTCGTCCAGGCAGAGATGTCCAGATTTCCGGCAACGGTAACCAGCTGGATGTCTCCCTTCAGTCGGGTAGCCACTAGGGTGGCGAGGGCGCCTCCGCCACTGTATCCGATGAGTAGTAGCGGCTGCTGACCCTGGCGAAGCTGCGTGATCGCAGTGACCAGACTGTCGACCACGTCCTCGCCGTAGCGCGCCGAGGTCCAGTAGCCGGGAGCACAGGGCGGCGTTTCTGCCAATCCGAAGTAGCAGGGGCGGCCAAGATAAATTGCCGAGTAGGGCGCCGCTGCCATCAACTGGAGGGCCAGCGGCTGCCGGGGTGTTGGGTCATTCGAGACGAACTGGCCGAGTAGCCAGGGGCTGCCGTCGCCGTCCAGATAGATGTGCAGCCGTTCACTGGGTCGGGCCTGTTTTCGAAAGACCTGGTGCTGAAAGGCTGCCCCGCGGACGATTTCGCTGCTCAATTTCTG
>JBFHCW010000286.1:0-3194 GCA_041585035.1 Litorivivens sp. | reverse complement strand
CAGTATACCTTTTGAGTACAATACGCGCCCTTTTCAGCACTCGGATCAGAACCAGATGGATACAGCAAAGCGTAAGCAGTTGCGCGCAATTGGCCACAAATTGAAGCCAGTGGTGATGATTGCGGAGCGCGGCGTGACAGAGGGGGTTGAAGCAGAGCTCGAGCGCGCCCTGGAAGACCACGAACTGATCAAGGTAAAACTGGCCATTCTCGAGCCGGAAGACCGCAAACTGGTTACCCGCCACCTGTGCGAGACCCACAAGGCCGAACTGGTGCAGTCCATTGGCAAGGTGGTGCTGCTTTATCGTGCGGCCAAAAAGCCCAACCCTCGCCTGTCCAACCTGCTGCGCTGAGGCTTCTGCCCCCAAAAGGCTGAACCAGCCCCACGAGCACCTTTTAGAGGTGCTCTACCTTATCGATTTCGTACTCCACCTCACCACCGGGGGCTCGTACCACCACCACGTCACCTTCGATCTTGCCGATCAGTGCACGTGCGATGGGAGAGGTCACCGAGATTTTGCCTGATTTCACGTCGGCTTCATCTTCACCCACAATGCGGTAGCGTACTTCTTCGTCGGTCTCACAGTTCACAAGACTGACGGTAACACCGAATATCACTTTGCCGGTATTGGGAAGGTTCTTCACATCGATGATCCGAGCCTCAGCCAGCTTGCCTTCCAGCTCCTTGATGCGGCCTTCGCAGAAACCCTGCTGCTCGCGGGCTGCATGGTATTCTGCATTTTCCTTGAGGTCGCCGTGCTCACGTGCCTCGGCAATAGCCTGAATGATACGTGGACGTTCTTCAGTTTTGAGGCGTTTCAATTCTTCCCGCAGACGGGCTTCGCCCTCTACGGTCATTGGTACCTGGCTCATTGCAAAATCCCTCTATGTACGTCCTGTAGGCGACGAACCACTTTCTCCTCACCAAACGCCAGCGCCATGCAAATAGCTTCTGCACCGGCCAGTGTTGTGGTGTAGGGGATCTTTCCAGCCAGCGCCGAGCGGCGAATGGTGGAGGAGTCGGCAATTGCCTGTTTACCTTCAGTGGTATTGATAATGAGTTGAATGTCGCCGTTTTTCACCATATCAACGATATGCGGGCGACCTTCTTTCACTTTGTTAACACGTTTGCATTCCAAACCCGCCTCGGTCAATACCGCATGGGTACCCCGGGTGGCGCAGAGCGTGAATCCGAAACCGACCAGCCGACGCGCAACCTCGATGGCGCCGGGCTTGTCCGGGTTGCGTACGCTGATAAAGGCCAGACCGGGCTTCGGCAATTTTTCGCCGGCGCCGCGCTGGGCCTTGGAGAAGGCTTCAGCAAAACTTTCGCCCAGCCCCATCACCTCACCAGTGGATTTCATTTCCGGGCCGAGGATTGGGTCGACGCCGGGGAATTTATTAAAGGGGAAGACCGCTTCTTTTACGCTGTAGTAGCCCGGTATTACCTCTTCGGTAAAGTTCTGCTCTGCCAGCGTCGTACCCGCCATGCAGCGCGCCGCCACCTTCGCCAGTGACACCCCAATGCACTTGGAAACAAAGGGTACGGTACGCGAAGCGCGGGGGTTAACCTCGATAACGTAAATCTTGCCGTCCTGCCAGGCCAGCTGCACATTCATCAGACCTTTCACGCCCAATTCAATGGCCATGGCCTTGACGATGGAGCGCATCTCTTCCTGAACATCCTGCGGCAGGGAGTAAGGTGGCAGTGAACAGGCCGAATCTCCGGAGTGAACACCGGCTTGCTCGATATGCTGCATGATGGCGCCGATCACGACATCCTTGCCGTCGGAAACCGCATCGATATCCACCTCAACGGCGGCACTCAGGAAGTGATCCAGCAATACCGGCGAATCTTCAGAGACGTGAACCGCCTGCACCATATAGCGCTCGAGCTCGTCTTCTTTGTAGACGATCTCCATGGCACGGCCTCCGAGCACATAGGAAGGACGAACCACCAGCGGATAACCGATCTGCTCGGCAACACTCATGGCCTCCTCTACCGAGCGCACAATGGCATTCGGCGGCTGCAGCAGGCCCAGTTTGTTGATCATTTGCTGGAAGCGTTCGCGGTCTTCGGCGCGGTCGATCGCGTCGGGCGTGGTGCCGATAATCGGCACCCCGGCAGCTTCCAGAGCGCGCGCCAATTTAAGCGGAGTCTGACCACCAAACTGGACAATCACCCCTTTGGGTTTTTCCTTGTCGACAATTTCCAGCACATCTTCCAAGGTCACCGGCTCGAAGTAGAGGCGGTCAGAAGTGTCGTAGTCAGTTGATACGGTCTCAGGGTTACAGTTGACCATGATAGTCTCGTAACCATCTTCACGCATGGCCAACGCCGCGTGTACACAGCAGTAGTCAAACTCGATGCCTTGACCGATGCGGTTGGGACCGCCGCCAATAACAAGAATTTTGTCCTTGTCCGACGGATTCGCTTCGCACTCTTCCTCGTAAGTGGAGTACATATACGCTGTGGAGGTCGCAAATTCGGCGGCACAGGTATCCACCCGTTTGAACACGGGTCGAATATTTAGTTGATGCCGATGCTCGCGCACAGCCGTCTTGCCCACACCCAGCAGCACCGCCAGGCGCTGATCGGAAAAGCCCTTGCGCTTGAGCGAGAACATCTGCTCGGCGTCTATCTCGTCCAGCTTGACCGTTTTCAGGCTGTTCTCGGTTTTGATGATGTCTTCAATCTGCACCAGGAACCAGGGGTCGATACCGGAGTAATCGTAAACCTCGTCGATACTCATCCCCATGCGAAAAGCATCACCCACATACCAGATACGCTCGGGTCCGGGGTTGGTCAGCTCACCAATCAGGGTTTCACGGGCATCACTGCGGTCGGTGTCAATTTTGTGCTCAAAGCCAGAGGAGCCCACTTCCAGACCGCGCAAAGCCTTCTGCACCGATTCCTGGAAACTGCGGCCAATGGCCATCACCTCGCCCACCGACTTCATCTGGGTGTGCAGGCGTGGCTGGGCTTCGCCAAATTTCTCAAAGGTAAAGCGCGGAATTTTGGTAACCACGTAGTCGATGGCCGGCTCAAACGAAGCCGGTGTCGCGCCGCCGGTAATGTCGTTCTGCAGCTCATCGAGGGTGTAGCCAACAGCCAGCTTCGCGGCCACTTTCGCAATCGGGAAACCAGTCGCTTTGGACGCCAGTACCGACGAGCGGCTGACCCGGGGGTTCATT
>JBFHCW010000285.1:0-3203 GCA_041585035.1 Litorivivens sp. | reverse complement strand
CTGCAGTTTGCATCCATTGCCTATGAGCCCAACGGCAAGTTACTCGATTGGCTCAAACGGCAGGTGCGCGCGCTACCGATCCGCCTGCACCTGAACACCGAAGCGAGCCCGCAGCTGCTGCAGCGGCTCGGGGTGGAAGAGGTCGTCGTGGCTACCGGGGCCACCCGGGCCATGCCGGCCATTCCCGGCGCGGACCGGGACTTTGTCTTCAGCGGCGACGAAATGCGGGCCATGGTGCTGGGTGAAAAACTGGCCTCAGTGCGTGAAAAGCTCGACGGTTTTTCTCGGTTCATGCTCGCGGCGGGGAATGCGACCGGTGCAAGCCGGCACCGCAGCCTGATCAATCTGGCTACCCGCTATTGGCTGCCGCTGGGTGACAAGGTGGTGATCATCGGCGGCGAGCTGGTCGGTCTGGAGCTGGCCGAATACCTGGCTCACCGGGGCAGACAGGTGACAGTCCTGGAAGAGAGCAGCCGGCCGGGAGCCGGTCTTTATCTGGTGCGCCGCCTGCGCCTGCTCGACGAGCTGCGTGAAGCCGGTGTAACGCTGATCAGCAAGGCGTCGCAGATAGCGATTGGCGAACAGCAGGTTGAGTACCGAAATTATCGCGGACAAATCCGTCATATCGGCGCCGATCATGTGGTGGTTGCCAAGGGTGCGCAGGGCAATCTGGTGTTGGCAGAAAGCCTGGAAAAACACGGTTTTTCTGTTCACACCGTGGGTGACTGCAGTGGCGTTACCTACATTGAAGGTGCGATGCACGACGCAGCGCGGGTAGCAGCCCGTATTTAAGCCTGATGCTTTGTGGTAATTTAGCGCGCGATTCGGGCACCGGGCCAATTTCAGGCCCAAGATAAGGGGCGGCTACCACGTGCTAAGTTACCAACACCAGTACCACGCCGGTAATCACGCCGATGTGCTCAAGCATTGGCTGCTGCTTGAGTGCCTCGCTCATCTGCAGAAGAAAGATAAACCCTTTGATTACATTGATACCCACGCCGGCGGTGGCCTTTACCGCCTGGACTCTGAGGCCGCCCGGAAAACCGGCGAGGCCAGCGAGGGGGTATTAAAGCTACCGTGGGATACCCTGCCTGAGCTGAAAGATTACCGCGCCAGTGTTGCGGATGATCTCAACAGAAAATGCTACCCCGGATCACCCTTGCTGGTTAGCCGCCGCTTGAGGCCGGGTGACCGAGGCTGGTTTTTTGAGATGCATCCGGCAACGGTTCGGGATCTGGAAAAACACTGCGGCAAACCCAAGGCCTGCCGCGTAAAACGCGAAGACGGCTTTGCCGGTCTCACCGCGCTATTGCCGACCGCCAGCCGCCGTGCGCTGGTTTTGATAGATCCTTCCTACGAAGTTAAAAACGACTACCGCACCGTGGTGACCGCCATGGCAAACGCCGTAAAGAAGATGCCGCAAACGCTGATTCTGCTCTGGTACCCGGTGGTCAGCCGCGAGCGCATCAACACGCTGGAAAAAGACATAAAAAAGGCGGCCTTGCGAAACAGCCACCTTTTCGAGATAGGCATCGATGATGACGCGGGGGACGGCATGACGGCTTCAGGGTTGATTGCGATTAACCCGCCGTGGACCACGCCTGAGCGTTTTAAATCGCTGGCCCCTGCGTTGTCGGCGGCAATGGCGCGCGACGGCAAGCCGCGCTGGCGTTATCAAGTGCTAGTGCCGGAATAAGTCGACAGTTGCAATCGCATCCAGGCATCCACGTCACGACGTAAAAACGACTCTAATGTGGTAGAACACGCACATACGTTTTGCGGGAGAGAGTGTTGTGACCAAATCCCTTCGAATTCTGATGTGTCTTCTGGGTGTCGGGCTACTCAGTGCCTGCACTGTCGCGGAAACCGGCTACAAGATAGAGACCGTCACTGATCAGATCCGCTCCCCTTGGGGAATAGATTGGCTGCCTTCGGGTGAAATGCTCATTACCGACAAAAAGGGTGGGCTCTACCGCTTGGCACCGGAAGGTTCCCCGCAGGCGATTGAGGGTCTGCCCGAAATTCATGTAAACGGGCAGGGCGGTTTGCTGGACGTGGCGGTGCACCCGGACCACGCAAACAGCGGCTGGTTGTACCTGTCCTACGCCAGCCCGGCGGGCGAAGGCCGGGGGAGTAATACAGCGGTTATGCGCGCCCGGCTTAAAGACGACGCCCTAGTGGACGCCCGCGTACTCTACAAGGCCTCTCCCAACACGGCACGCGGCCAGCACTACGGCAGCCGGATAGTGCTGGACGGCAAGGGGCACCTGTATTTTTCCATTGGCGACCGCGGCAATCGGGATGAGAACCCCCAGAGCCTGTCGCGCGATGGCGGCAAGATTTACCGGCTTGCGGACGATGGCGCCATCCCGGCAGATAATCCTTTCATTGAGCGCACACAGGCCTTACCGGCAATCTATTCACTGGGGCATCGCAACCCGCAGGGCATGGCAATGCACCCGGTCACCGGTGCGATCTGGTTACATGAGCACGGTCCACGCGGTGGCGATGAAATCAATATTGTTCAGCCGGGCGCCAATTACGGCTGGCCACTATTGAGCTATGGGGTGAACTACAGCGGTACTGCATTTGCCGAAGCGCATACCCGGGACGGCTATGAATCGCCGATTCATTACTGGGTGCCCTCCATCGCCCCCTCGGGCATGACCTTCGTTACCAGCGATCGATATCCCGCCTGGAAGGGGCATTTATTGGTGGGTTCTCTCAAGTTTGGTTACATCGAACTATGCCGCCTGGAGGGCAATAAAATTGCCGGTACGCAAAAGCTGTTTGAGGGAATAGGGCGAGTCCGCGACATCAAGCAGGGGCCTGACGGGTTTATTTATGTGGCCACAGAGAACAAAGGTATCGTACGGCTGGTGCCAAACGAGGGCTGATTGAAGATGCTCGTGCTGCTCGCCAGAAACTGAAAGTCGTTTATGCAAGCCTCGCCGGATCGCTAACTGAAACCGTTATTGGCAGGGCGCTTGGGATTGTCGCTGTTGCGGAGCTCACGCCAGAAATTTTCACAACGGAAGAGGATAGGCGGGGACGCGTTAGAGTGTAATCCCCCCAGAAATTAGTCGAGGTTTTGAGTAGAGACTTTTATGATGAAGATCAAAGGAGTCATCTATGAAACCATCACGCTTTACCGACAGCCAGATATTGGCGATATTGAAGCAACATGAGGGCGGCGTGTCCGT
>JBFHCW010000284.1:0-3227 GCA_041585035.1 Litorivivens sp. | reverse complement strand
TAATCTGGTTAAGAATTTTGACCAGCCCATCGATATCCAGATCACGGTACCCAAAGGCACCCCAAGCCCTGATCCGCTGTTTGACACCAACAATAACAAAGTGGTGGATGCTGGCGAAAGCGTACCGGTTTGGAGTTACGACGAAATCACCGGCAAATGGACCCGCGAGAAAAACTCCGATGGCTCTTTGGCTAGTGTTGCTCTGGCAGAAACCTCTCCGGTCAGTGATGTGCTCGTAGGTATTCACAAAACCGATCACTTGTCATACTTTAACCTCGACTTTTACGGTTCCCGTTGTACCCCCAGCTCTATCACTTTCAACTTGCTGGACAAGGATGGCGTGCAATATAAGCGTAAAAGCAATTTCACTGCCTATCAGTCAGGTGGCGGTTGGTCGCGTATGAATCGTGGTTACAGCAACACAACCGAGACTATAACGCTCGCAAATATGCCGGACTATCGTAATCTGACAGTGGAGTTGCAGGATCCTACTGACAATTCGCGTGTGTTAGATCGTATTGTGTTGCAAGGTGGACAGACGCTCACGGCTACTGACGGTCGTGTTAGCTTGGGCGCGGGCCGCACATTGTGCGATTTAGCGGGAGCCAACGTCTTCTCAAAACTGGCTAACCCAGAGTTCAAGGATGTGATCGTCAAGCTGGTCGCAGCCTGCCCGGATGGCAGCAAGGCTGAGCCCTTCCCGACAGTTGCCTACAGTTTCGTGAGCAACCCGTACTATTTCAGCTATGCGAGCACGCGATCTACCGGCACGGGCAAACTGACAGGCTTGAATGCAGACGTTTCTTACCCGCTGTTTACATACAATCGCAGCACTGGTAGGTATGATCGGAAGGTTGATTTCACGCCGCGTAGCCTGGTAAACAATACGTTGACTGTGCGTATGGCAGAGAAAACAGAAAGTGAGTGTGCTGTTACTCCTCCGCCCACCGGCGCCACCGGCGGCACTGGCGGCACTGGCGGCACTGGCGCAAGCGGTACCACAGGCAGTTAAACTTCTCGTTTACAATGCAAATATAGGCGGCTGAATCCAGCCGCCTTTTTTATTACTCCCTACGGGTAACTGTGAAAACATCATCCTCCATATTGATGCTAAGCGTCGCGGTGGCTTCGTTGCCCACTCATGCGGCGTCTCCTCGCAACCAAATTAATTTCCAGGGCTACACCGGGCTGATCAACGTGCCCAATGCCTCAACCATCGGGCCGGGTGTAGGTGTGATATCCCGCGATAACCAGATAGAAGGGCGCTTCACACCAAGAAACAAAATCGGCGAAGGTAACGATGTCTTTATCGGTGCCAGCCCCTTCGCGGGTGTTGAGATGATTGGTCGGAATATCACGGCCGACAGTTCCGGTGGTTCTGATCTTTCTTTCAATATCAAGCTGGTTTCCCCCTGGTCGCCGCTTGATAATTTCAGTTTTGCCTTTGGCGAATCGGATTTGGGTGGCTCGGTTAATGAGTTCGATGGGCGCTATGTGGTTGGCAGTTACACCTATGATGCGTTCCGAGTATCACTCGGAGTGGGTGAGGCATCATTTAACGATACCAGATTCGCCCAGGCATTTGATGAGAACCCCCGCCTAGACGGCGTATTCGGCGGCATCGAGTACCAGCCCTTTTCCTGGCTGGGCCTGCTGGCCGAGCACGACGCCGACGAACTGAACTACGGTTTGCGTCTGAATACCCCTGATCACTGGTTCGGTGGAGGGGTAAACTTCTCCGCCACCTACGCCGAACTGGGCCACGAGAGCGAGCGCTCAGACGACAGCTTCTTTTCTGTTGCCGTCAATGTGGACCTAACTACGGGCTTTTCGGGCTTGCCGCCACTGGGCGACCGGCTGGTTGAAGAGCCGGTTAACCCCAAGCCTCAGGTTATCGTAGAAGATCTGGATAGCCTGGTGGTCTCGGAGCAGGCGCAGTCGTCGTTTACCGCGTTGGCGGTCGCCCTTGTTGAGCACGGCTTTGAAGAGGTGAACATCTGGCAAAGCCATGGTGTGATTTATGTGGTTTTTGAAAACCATGTGTTCAACCAGAACGTGATCGATGCCCTTGGTGTGGCCTTGGGTGAGGCCGCCACCCATTTGCCGGTAACCGCGCAATTTCATGTGCAGATTCAAAAATACGGCATACCCCAATTCTCCGCATCGGGCAGGGTAGAAGACTATCGTGCCTTTCTGGCTGGCCAGCAGAGCAGCCCGCTGTTGTCTTTTCAAACGGCCCCCAAATCTCTGGCGCGTCGTGATGCAGGTACCTGGGCGCAGTTAAGTGATTTTCGCTATTTCAAACCCACCATCGAGCTCAGGCCCCTGTTAAGCTCCACTTTGGGCACCGAGTTTGGTGTGTTCGATTATTCACTGGCCGCGCGCTTTGATGTTCGCATACCGGTATGGCGCGGCGGCATTATCAATCTCAACTACGATACACCCATCACCGAAAGTGAGGATTTTAGAGACGGCGGCATCTTTGCCAGCGGCCGTATCCGCGAGGGCCTGAAAGATGCCGTTTTCCATCAGGCTATCCCCCTTTGGCAGGGCGCCACTACTATGCTGTCGGCCGGTCGTTTTTTTGAGTTTCAGCGCGGCGTATTGTCAGAAACCCGCTGGGAGCCAGGTGACGGTAATCACCGTGTAAGGCTTCTTTATGGCCGTTTCAAGGATATCGATTTTAAAACCGAAAAAGACATGAGGCTGGTGTCCTACCGCTATTTTGCCGAGCGGCTGAATACCGCCTTCACTGTGATGAATGGCACATTCTTTTCACAGGATAAAGGTACACTCATTGATGTAACGCGCCACGTAGGCGATACCCAGCTGCATCTGCGATATAAACAGGTAAAATTTGGTGGGCGTACCGTCAAGCTCGGTGCCATCGGTTTCAGTATTCCGCTCACCTTCCGCAAGGATATGAGTCGTCGCTATCCAGTGCAGGTGGTGGGTACCCCAAGCTGGCAATATAACGTAGAAACCCAGCTGGGCCTGGATGGCGGCAACCCGTTGGTATTTGGCGCTGGCATCGTTGCCACAGAAGCCTTTAACCTGAAAAATGCCTACTTCAACGAAGATCGATTAAGTGGTGCCTACGTGCGAGCCAACCAAGAAAGACTCATCGACGCCTATAAACGCTACAACCACAGCCAGAATCCATGAAGCAATCGAATAGTAAGCCCGGTATGCGCCGCTTCCCGCGCGGCACCAAGTTCACCTCTTGG
>JBFHCW010000283.1:0-3252 GCA_041585035.1 Litorivivens sp. | reverse complement strand
TCGTCGGTCCACACTTCTACTGAGCGAAAACCGGCCTGAGCGGCGAGCGCGATAAATTCCTCCTGCGTGTACTTAAAACTGTTCTCGGTGTGCACGCTGTCGCCGGCAGTAAAGGCAAAGGTGTCGCCGTTGATGCGCACCACCTGTTCGCGTTGGCTGACCAGATGCATTTCAATAGCGCCCCGGCGTTCATTCCAGAAGGCTCGGTGTTGCCAGTAGTCCAGCTGAAAGTTGGCGCCCACTTCCCGATTTAGCCTGCGCAGTAAGTTCAGATTGAATTTCGCGGTCAGGCCGAGGCCATCGTTGTAGGCTGCCTCTATCCGTTGTCGGGATTTTTTGAGGTCGACGCCAATCAGCAACCCGCCCGGCTGCTGACCCTGTCGGGCCAGTGTCGCAAAACGGCGCATCATGGCTACGGCTTCCTCGGGTGCAAAGTTGCCAATCGTCGAGCCGGGGAAGAAAACCACCGTGCGCTCAAAGCCCTGGTGCGGTTGGGGCAAATTGAGTTCGCTGCTGTAGTCGGCGCAGACCGGCTGAATATCCACGCCAGGGTAATCCCCGCTCAGCTGGCTTGCAGCAAGCTGCAATTGCTCGCGAGAAATATCAATGGCGGTATAGGCAGCGGGGGTTTGCAGGGCATCCAGCAACAGTCGAATTTTCAGGCCTTCGCCGCTGCCATACTCTACGATGCGCGCGCGCGGGCCGATAAGCCGACACATATCCGGCAGGAAGCGTTTAAGTATGCCGATTTCGGTGCGCGTCGGATAATACTCGGGCAGCTCGCAGATCTGTTCAAACAGCCGGGCACCTTTGGCGTCGTAAAAATACTTGCAGGGTAGGTGCCGGGGGCTGGCCTTGAGCCCGGCGATGGATTCTTCCAGCAGGGCGCTGTTATCGGTTTGCAGGTCAAGAAGTTGAGCTGTCACGGGCGAGCCTTAGGCCGGCAAACTGCCAGCGCTGGTGAGGATAGAAAAAGTTGCGGTACGTCGGTCTTCCGTGGCCCGGCGGGGTAACGCAGGCGCTGCCACGCAGTACCATCTGCGAGGACATAAACTTGCCGTTGTATTCGCCGAGCCCGCCGGGCAGGGCCTTAAACCCGGGGTAGGCCTGATAAGGCGAAGCGGTCCACTGCCACAGTTGCCCGAAAAAATGGTGACCGCCGGGGTGGAGCGCGTGTGTGCAGGGTGTGTGCCGGGCCAGCGTTTCCCATTCGGCTTCCCGGGGCAGGCGGGCGCCGACCCATTCGGCGTAGGCTGCGGCCTCGTAGTAGTTGATATGGCAGACCGGGCGATGTGGGTCGAGGGGCTGCAGGCCGTGCAGGGTAAATTCCATCCACTGACCGTCACGCATTTGCCAATACAGCGGTGCTTTGATGGTCTGTTGCTGGCACCAGTCCCAGCCTTCTGATAGCCAAAGCGAGGCGGTGTCATAGCCACCGTCTTCGATGAAGGCCCGCCAATCGCCATTGCTCACCAGCTGCTTGGCCAGGAGAAAAGATTCCAGCCACACTTTGTGGCGCGGCTGCTCGTTGTCAAAGGCAAAGCCCTCGCCTGCCTGTCCGATTTCAACCAGCCCCCCCGGATGCTCATACCAAGCGGGCTCGACGGGCTCCGTCGGTCGCAGGGGGTGGTCGCTGAAGGCCGGCAGTAACGGGTTGCAGGAAAAGACATGTTTGATATCCATGAGCAGCAGTTCCTGATGCTGTTGCTCGTGGTTCAGGCCGAGGGTGATCAACCCGGCAATCTCGTCGGTCAGTGCCTCGGGTTCACTCAGCCATTCCAGTAATCGCTGGTCGATAGCGTGGCGGTACTGGCGAATGTCCTGCAGTGTGGGGCGCGACAGCAGACCGCGCTCGGGACGGGCGTGGCGCTCGCCTTTGGAAACGTAATAGCTGTTGAACAGGTAGGCGTATTCCGGGTGAAACGACTGGTAGCCTTCAAGCCTTTCTGCGAGGATAAACTGCTCAAAAAACCATGTGGTGTGGGCAAGATGCCACTTGCTTGGGCTGACATCGGGCATGGACTGAATGCAGGTATCCTCGGCGGTCAGCGTTTCGCAGAGTTGTTCACTGAACTGTCTTACCCGCGTGTAAGACTGCAGTAGCGTTGGCTGTATACTGCTTGCGGCGTTAGCCTTGGGCATAAACGGGCCTTATTTTGTCAGAGGTGGTTGTGAGCATATGCCCGTACTTTGATACGGGCACCGCTGCATTCGCCGATCAATACACCATCAATAGTGACCATGTGAGAAAGGTTAACCTGCCGTTATGATGAAAATATATCAAGTGGATGCTTTTGTTAGCGAACAGTATCGCGGCAATACTGCCGGAGTTTGTTTGTTGAAATCGCCCCTGCAGGAAGGCCAGATGCAGGCGATTGCGGCAGAAATGGGCTTTGCGGAAACCGCTTATCTGGTGCCCGAAGGTGACAAACGCTGGAATATCCGCTGGTTTACCCCCACGGTTGAAGTGGATCTGTGTGGTCACGCCACTCTCACGGCGGGCTGGGTATTGGCGGAAATTGCGGGTGAAGAGGGTACGCTGACCTTTTCCAGCCGCAGTGGGGATCTTACCGTGGCGGTGGAGGGAGACTTTCTGACCCTGGATTTTCCCGCGCAAGGCGTGGAGCCTGTTGAGCTTCCCGGCGATATTCTGAAAGCGCTGGATCTGGAAGGCGAGGTGAACGGCTTCCGGGCGCAAGTAAAAGCCGGCAACTGGATCGCACAGGTGGCCACCGAGGGCGAGGTGCTGGCCATTGAGCCGGATATGGATTTGCTGCGCAAAGTGCCGGAAGGCGGCCTGATTGTGACCGCGCCCGGTGAGCACTGCGATTTTGTCTCCCGTTTTTTTGCGCCCAACTACGGTATCGACGAAGACGATGTTACGGGCAGCGCGCATTGTTCGCTGGCCCCTTTCTGGGCTGAAAAGCTCGGGAAAAAAGAGCTGCTGGCCCATCAGCTGTCCGAGCGCGGCGGCGAAATCCACTGCACGGTGCAAGGCGAGCGGGTGTTGCTGAAGGGGCAGGCTAAATTGCGCACGGTCAGGCAGTTGAGCGGCTCGTTTTTCACCAATGAGTTCGTCACCGACTGAGGCTTTGTCGGATTCCCCGGGTACCCCGATTTCGGGGTGCCTCAAAGGCCCAATTATTGTACAATGCGCGCCTTTTCCAGCCCGCTGCCCGGCAGCACATGAATCACTTCTGTGGGAGACCGTGAATGTTTTCTAAAGACATGGCCATTGCCGGTTATGACGAC
>JBFHCW010000282.1:0-3289 GCA_041585035.1 Litorivivens sp. | reverse complement strand
TGTGCCGCGCTGATGACTTAACTCCGTTATTTTCGAGATAGATTCAATGAACAAAAACGTCGTGGTGCTCGGTACCCAGTGGGGCGATGAGGGCAAAGGCAAGATTGTCGACCTGCTGACCGATCAGGCTGCTGTCGTAGCGCGCTTTCAGGGTGGCCATAATGCCGGCCATACACTGGTGATTGGCGGCGAGAAAACAGTCCTCCACCTGATTCCGTCCGGTGTATTGCGCGAAGGTGTGATCTGCCTTATTGGCAACGGCGTGGTGTTGTCGCCCGAGGCCTTGCTGAAAGAGATTGGTGAGCTCGAAGCCAAAAACGTACCGGTGCGCGAGCGCCTGCGTCTGAGCCCGGCTTGCCCGCTGATTCTGCCCTACCATGTGGCTCTGGATCAGGCCCGTGAAATCCGCAAGGGTGAGGCCAAAATCGGCACGACCGGTCGCGGCATCGGCCCGGCCTACGAAGACAAGGTCGCACGTCGCGGTTTGCGGCTTGGTGACCTGATGCACCCGGAGCGTTTCGCCGTCAAGCTGAAAGAGGTCATGGACTACCATAACTTCGTGCTGACCAACTACTTCCAGGTTGAAGCGGTGGACTACCAGAAGACGCTGGATGAAGCCCTGCAAATGGCTGAACAGCTCTTGCCGATGGTAGCCGACGTAACCAAGATGCTGCACGACTACCGCATTGCGGGTCGCAAGATCATGTTTGAAGGCGCTCAGGGATCACTGCTGGATATCGACCACGGTACCTACCCCTTTGTGACCTCCTCCAACACGACAGCCGGTGGTACTGCCACAGGCAGCGGTTTTGGCCCGCTGTACCTCGACTATGTGCTGGGCATTACCAAGGCCTACACCACGCGTGTAGGGTCCGGCCCCTTCCCGACCGAGCTGTTTGACGATGTTGGCAAGCATCTGGCGGCCAAGGGCCATGAGTTTGGCGCCACCACGGGTCGCGCCCGTCGCTGCGGTTGGTTTGACGCGGTTGCCCTGCGCCAGTCCGTGTTGATCAACAGCATTTCCGGCATCTGTCTGACCAAGCTGGACGTACTCGATGGTCTGGAATGCGTGCGGGTGTGCACCGGCTATCGCAATGCTGCCGGTGAAGAAATCCCTGCACCCATCGACTGCGACGACTACGGCACCCTAGAGCCAATCTACGAAGATCTGCCCGGCTGGAGCGAGTCCACGCTCGGCGCCAAAACCCTGGAAGAGCTGCCACAGGCCGCGCGCGATTACATCAAGCGAATTGAAGAGCTGGTTGGCGTGCCTATCGATATTATTTCCACCGGCCCTGATCGCGTGGAAACCATCGTCCTGCGTCACCCCTTCGGCTGATCCCTTATCGTGACGATCCTCTCCCGCCGGGAGAGGGTCGAGCGTATCTTGCCCGGCTGGTTCCTGCGTCACTGTTTCAAACAAAAACTTGCCACATCAAGGCTTTATGCCTAGCCTGTTCCGCAAACCAATAATACCTGCAGCGGAGAAAACTGATGTCAGATACCGACGCCATTCTTGGACCCATTATCGCCCTCGTCCTCTGGACCTGTTTTATGCAGACCTGGATGGCGCTCACCCGCCTTCCCTATATGGCGAAAAACCGCATTCACCCGCAGAAGGGAGAGCGCACGGCCGAACTCGGCAAGCTTTTGCCGAAAGAAATCCAGTGGAAGGCGGACAACTACAACCACCTGATGGAACACCCCACCATTTTTTATGCCACGGCGGTGGTCTGGGCTCTGATCGGAACAGCGGGCACGCTGATTGTTAGCGTCGCCTGGGTTTATGTGGGGCTCCGCGTGGTGCACAGTCTGATTCAGGCTACGGTCAATCGGGTGATGCCGCGACTGATCATATTTGCCATCAGCTCGGTGGCAGTGCTGTGGATGGCTGTTCATGCAGCGCTGGTGGTGTTTTGATCAATGATGCCGCGGTGGTGAGCGGTAATCTCAGGGCAGCGGGGTGACGCTGAGGCCGTACTGTTTCATGGCGCCATAGGCGGGCAGTTCGGTATCGAGCACGATGTGGCCGTCGAGGTCGCGGGTGTTAACATTGAAATCTTCACCGTGCGCATCAGGGTAATTGCTCAACACGGCGTCAAAGGCGGCGCTGGCGAGGCAGCTTTCCGGCGTATCCGTGCGCAGTGCGACCAGGTATTCCCCTTCCGGCGAAGGCTGCGTATCGGCGGCGCCGTGTTTGCGACAGATTGTCAGACGAAGTTTTATGCTCATGGGAAGGTTCGCGTGTTTGACCCATGACAATAAACGCCGGCCGGAATAGCACCATGCGTAGTTTCCACGATGGACTTACATTTCTGACAGTTCGAGCCAGCGCTCCATCGCCTCGTCGAGTTCCGCCTGCCGCGCTGAAACCTGTTCCCAGTGGCTGGTGATCTGTTCCGGCGACAGGTCGGCAAAGTCGCCCTGTTGAGAGCGTTCGCTCAGGGCTTCAATCTCGGCTTCCAGCTCCGCGATGCGCTCGGGCAGGCTGTCGAGTTCGCGTTGCAGTTTGTAGCTCAGTTTCTTCTTGGCGGGCTTGTTGTCCGGCGCAGCCACCTGTGGTGCGGGCTTGCTGGCGCTGCTGTTGTCGCCGGGTGTGAAGGCCGCTTTGAGGCGGGCCGGCGGAATGTCGCTGTAACCGCCGACAAAGTTATCGATCCGACCCTTACCTTCAAACAGCAGGCAGGCGCTGGCCACATTGTCGACAAAGGCCCGGTCGTGGCTGACCAGCAGTACGGTGCCGTCAAACTCGGTCAGCAGCTCTTCCAGTAGCTCTAGGGTTTCCATATCCAGATCGTTGGTCGGTTCATCCAGGACCAGAATATTCGCCGGCTGACTGAACAGCAGGGCGAGAATGACCCGGGCGCGTTCGCCCCCGGACAGCACCCGGATTTGAGAGCGGGCGCGCTCAGCGGTAAACAAAAAATCGCCCAGGTAACTGATGATGTGTTTCTGCTTGCCATTAATGGTCAGGCTTTCCCGGCCCTGGCCGACCACGTCCACCACCGATTTATTGTCATCCAGTACTGAACGCATCTGGTCGAAATAGGCGATCTGTTGCTTGCTGCCCTGACGCACGCTGCCGGCGTTGGGCTCCAGTTCGCCGACGATCAGGCGCAGCAGGGTCGTCTTGCCGACCCCGTTGGGTCCGATCAGCGCCAGCTTGTCGCCGCGACTGACGGTCAGGTCGAGCCGGTCGATCAGCAGTTTGTCACCGTAACCGTGGCTGACAGACTTGAGCTCTGCCACCAGCTTGCCGCTGCGCTCGCCCTGATCCAGATTGAGGCGG
>JBFHCW010000281.1:0-3304 GCA_041585035.1 Litorivivens sp. | reverse complement strand
TATTGGGGTAGATCTTTTTCAGGGACCGCACCAGCGGTGTTACCAACAAGCGGCTGACCCGACCATTGATGCTGGTGTCGGTAACCCGGGCGTAGTAGCCCTTGCAGAATTCATAACTGAAGGCCGGATTGGCTATGGGGTAAAACAGGCGCGCCGGCAGCAGTCGCTCGTAGGTCACGATGTCACAATCGTGCAGCGCAATTGCCTTGCCGCGCCCTGAGGCGAGCACATAACCCAGACAATACCAGGCATTTCGGCCTTTGCCGGGTTCCCGCGGCGCCAGACCCTCGGCCTGCAAGCGCTGATCGAGCGCGCGCAGACGCGGGCCGTCGTTCCAGAGAATGCGGTGGTGCTGAGGCAGCCGGCCAAAATAATTGACCGCCTGCCGAAACTCGTCGGCACTGGCGCGGTCGAGGCCGATCACGATTTCACTGAGATAAGGCACATCGCGTAGATTCTGCACAATATCTTCCAGCGCCTGCCCCTGCAGCTCAGAAAACAGGCTGGGCAGCACCAGACTCATTGGCCGGGATTTCGAAAAATCCACCAGATCGGCCTCTAGATCTTCCAGCGGCCTATCGACCAGGTTATGCAGGGTGGCAATCATCCCCCCCTGATAAAAATCACCCATCGAGCCACTCCTTCTGTTTTATTTCGCTCGTAAAATCTCGCTTATCGCTTCAGCCCAACCCTTTGGGCCACAAGCCGAGGTATGTATCACCGTATTGCTTGAGCCACTCTCAAGCTGCAAACGTTTGCCGCTGGTCGAACGAATGCATACCGCGATATCCGCCCGTTTCAGCATGGCAAGGTCATTTTCACTATCACCCAGTGCCACCACCGGGCCTTCTCTATCAGGATAGTAGCTTTCTCGAAGCTGCTGCATGGCGGCGCCTTTATCACAGCGCCCCATGACATGCAGAAAACGCCCGCCTTCCAGACACTGCAATCCCTGTGCCTGAATCCAGCTGATAAACTCTCTGCGCTCCTCAAGCGTACCCTGCCAGACTAGGGGCTCGGTAAATTCCCGGTCGAGTGAAGCTTCTGCAGCCGAGCGATCAAGGCCGGTTTGCGCCATCACACCGTCGAGCGCCAGATCACGGTAACTGCTGAATACAAAACCCCGACGGCGCGCTTCATCCAGCGCCTCAAGCAGAACGGAGCGCTCGACACCCAGTATCTGACAGGCCTCACCATCGGCGTCATAGACCGCGGAGCCGTTCTCGACAACAAAGGGGGTGTGCAATTGCAGTGCAGGCAACAACTGCACCAGTTCGGTGCGCGTTTTGCTCGTATTGAGGACAACAGGAATATTGCGGCGGGCAAGCTCTGCCAGTGCGGCAGTCGCTGGCGCATGGGAATAGGAGTGATGGTCGAGTAAGGTGTCGTCGAGATCAGTAACAACTAGCATGGAAAGTAGCCGCTGCGCAGAATCACAGCGGCCATTGACTTAGTGAACGTGGCCGTGAGCAATTTCCTCTTCGGATGCTTCACGCACCGAATCGATGGTCACGTCAAAGTTCAGTACCTGTCCGGCCAGGGGGTGGTTGCCATCAACCAGAACCGCTTCCTCGCTGACTTCACGAACAACAACCATCTGCGCCTGACCGCCTTCGCCCTGGGCCTGGAACTGCATGCCCGGCTCAATGCTTTCTACGCCCTGAAAGGCCTCACGAGGCACCTGTTGCAGCAGGTCGGGATTGATCTCACCGTAACCGTCGGCAGGCTGAACAACAACCTTCAGCGACTCACCTGCCTCTTTGCCTGTCAACTCGTTTTCAAGGCCTGGAATAATGCCATTGTGGCCGTGAAGGTAGGTCAGCGGATCGCGACCCTCGGAGCTGTCCAGTGTCTGGCCGTCTTCGTCAGTCAAGGTGTAGTGGAAGGAGACGGCACAGTTGTTTGCGATTTTCATAGTAACCTCGTTGGTAAATTAGCTGCACAGGATGCCATTTTGAAGCCGCGAGGTCACGGAAAACAGGAAAAATACCCCGGATTTTGGGCGTTTTTTCTGGTCGATAGGGGGATATGCCCGAATATGCCGCTACCTCTCATCGCTCAGCATCAAACGGCTTGTCGGGCCACATGCGCCAGGCCAACAGCATGGGCATGAGCATCCAAGGCAGGTTGAAAGCGAGGTAATAGAGCGTATTTGGCGGTGGATGCGCGCCATTAAAGGTCTCGTAAAAGTAAAAATACATATTCGTGACGGAAGAGCCGGCAAACAGCAAGGCCCACAGGCGAATCCAGTTGCGCTGTTTCCACAGGGCATACAGCAACACCAGTAGGAAGGGCGAGTGCACCAGACCATCAAGCGCGGTGCTGGCCAACAGCGTCATCGGCGGGGTCAGATGTTGCGGCTCTTGCGCGACGGCCCAGTCATGCAGCCACTGTAGTGGCGGCCAGGGGCTATCCGGGCTCACCGGCACGCCGAGCGCCTCGGGCAGGCTGAACAACAGGCCATAGGTGACGGAAATACAATAAAAACTGAACAGCAGCAGGTCGACCGGACGCTTGTAAAGTGGCATGGCTTATCCATTTTTATTTTTTTGCTTTGGATGAGCCTAGCCGATAATGCGATCAAATGCCTATCGGTTTGTGGTTTCCTGAATAATGCGCTGCCCCAGATCAACGATCTCGCGGCGCAGCCAGATATGCCCCGGATCGTGCTGCAGCAGCGGACTCCAGGCAATCTTCAGCTCAATCGGTATGATCATGAACGGCGGTTTGCGAATTGCCAGCCGCGAATCCTCCGCGTGCAGCCGGGCAACCTGAGTCGGGAGCGTGGCAATCAGATCCGGCTGACCGGCCAGCAGCGCGGCAACCTGATAGTGACGGGTAAACAGGCGGATGCGACGGGTGTGGCCGGATTCTGCCAGCGCCTCATCAACCCAGCCCAGACGCTGCGGGTCTTTGGTGTTCATGCCCCGCCCGACTCCCATACCGGTCTTGCTGACCCAGATATGATTGCCCTGCAGATAGGCTTCCAGATCAAAATTTTCCAGCACGGGGTTATCGGCGCTCATCAGGCAGGAAAAGCTGTCGCGCCAGACCGTAGCCTGATGAAAGGATTGGGGCAGCTGATCGAAGCGGTTAATCGCCATGTCGATTTTGCCCTGCTCCAGATCCTGAAAAGACACGTCAGAGGGCGTAAGGATATCCAGCGTAATGTCGGGGGCCGCATCGCGCAGGTCGTTCAAGAGCGGCGCCAGCAGGGTTGATTCGGCGTAGTCCGTGGCCATAATCCGGAACACCCGGGTACTGGTTTTGGCATCAAACTCCGCCACCGGCAGCACGGCCTTTT
>JBFHCW010000280.1:0-3329 GCA_041585035.1 Litorivivens sp. | reverse complement strand
GGAGCGGAGTCTCCGGCCTTTTTGATCAGGCTTGTCCCGCTGAACTGGCCGCCAGGTTCAATGACCAGTTCGGTGACATTGATTTCACCGGTAACCCGTCCTGTGCTGACAATTTCGAGACGTTCGGCGTCAATCGTGCCGTCAACACGGCCACTGATCATGACTTTCTTGGCTTCGATTTCGCCGTCAAACTGACCGTTGACGCCGACTGACACGTTGAGGCTGGAGCGCAGGCTGCCTTCCATGGTGCCATCGAGATGAAAATCGTCGTCTAGTTGGAGATCGCCGACAATTTTGGTTCCGCCTGCAACAACAGTCGTTCCGGGCTGATCACCGCTTTCCTTACTGACTCGGCCAAGGAATCCCATTTTATATTCTCCTCCCGTTCGAACAGCACATCATAGTTCTCAAAGGACCAGTCAGTAAATGGTTTTGGGTCGAGCCTGCGATGCAAGTAACGAATTTCGTAATGCAGGTGAGGCGCGCTACTCATGCCGGTGTTG
The DNA here is from genome assembly GCA_041585035.1 of Litorivivens sp. GTDB lineage: Bacteria > Pseudomonadota > Gammaproteobacteria > Pseudomonadales > Spongiibacteraceae > Litorivivens. The sequence continues at coordinate 2,826 of JBFHCW010000280.1, read as the reverse complement.
CCGGTGTGGCCAATCAGGTCGCCGCGCTGCACATAGTCGCCCACCTTGACCAGTATTTTGTTCAGGTGGCCGAAGGTCGAGCTGAAGCCGTAGTTGTGGTTGAGCTTGATCATATTGCCCAGGCCACTGCTCTTGTGGGGCGCAGCCCATTCCACTACGCCGTTCGCGGTGGCGTAGACCGGCGTGCCAACCGTGGCGCTCATGTCCAGGCCGCCGTGCAGGGCTTTGCGGTTGAGCACCGGGTGCACTCGCATGCCGTAACCGCTGGTCAGCCGGGTTTTCTTCAGCGGCAGGCCGCTGGGGATGGATTCCAGCATCAGCCGTTTTTGCTGAGCGGTCAGGGTGGCGGTGTCGAGTCTATCGGCTATGGTGTTTGTTGCTTCTGGTTTGAGTCCGATAAGGATTTCCAGGTCACCCAGCTCGTCACTCATGCGGGTAAGTGCGTCGGCTTTTTCTTCAACCGCATGCAGCAGGGATTTTTGCTTGCGCAGTAGCTGCAGATTCTGTTCCTTGATATGGGCCTGATAGTTCTCCAGCGTTTTCAGGTCTGAATTCAGCGCCGCGACTTTTGTGGACAGCATATAGATGGCAAAAGCGCCCAGCACAAACCCCAGCGTTACTACGGTGCCGACGGCACCAAGCATACGGCGCATCAGCTGGCTGAGATTGAAGTGACGGGCACCCCGATAATCGGTAATCGTGACGGTGTATCTGTCTCGCATTTTTTTTGAACTCTAGCTTTAGGCACTTCGATGCCCTTAAAGGGCGCCTGGGCGTGCGTGGCAGATTTTCTATTGGTACTTTTACGTACTTTGAGGGCTATTGTGAAGCAGCTCACGGCAATGCGCAATCTTGCTTATGCGCCGGCCGAACAGGGCGAGCGCGAATGCGGTTGGCCAAATTTTATACAGTTTGAGCGTTTTGGCAACCGTTTGGGGTGTTTTAGCGGCGTTCAAGGCCTCAAATAACCCTATACTCGGCATTTAGCGCGGTGATGGATTGGAGAGCCTATGAATCTGGAGGGGTGGCGGCTGGTGATCTTTGCCGCGGTTCTGCTGCTGATGTGGGGCTGGGAGTGTCGTCGCCCCCACCGGCAAAGGCCCGCAGGGGTTGGGCAACGCCGACGGGTGAACCTGACGCTGGTGGTGGTTAATACGGCCTTTCTGCGGCTTTGTCTGCCAGTGCTCGCCGCGGGGGTGGCGATCGAGGCTCAGAATACGGGTTTTGGTCTGTTCAATCGCCTCAGCTTGCCAGGCTGGCTGGAGTTTGCGGGGGCTCTGATTGTGCTTGATCTGGCGATTTACTGGCAGCATCGGTTGATGCACCGCTGGCCGCCGTTGTGGCGCTTGCATGCCATGCATCACAGTGACACGGCAATAGATGTGACCACCGGCGTGCGGTTTCACCCGCTGGAAATCATGCTGTCGATGCTGCTCAAGATGGGGCTGGTGGCATTGTTGGGCGCAAGCCCGTTGGCGGTAGTGGTATTTGAGATTGCGCTGAATGCGGCCTCTTTGTTCAATCATGGCAATGTCGCGCTGGGACGTTTCGAGCCGGTCGTGCGACGCCTGCTGGTTACCCCTGAGATGCACCGAATTCATCACTCGCCGGAGCCTGATGAGCACCACCGTAATTTTGGTTTCACCCTGTCTTTGTGGGATCGCTGGCTGGGCAGCTATCGTGCAAGCGCGCTGGCCGGTGACATGCAGGTGGAGGCGGGTTTGAGTCAATTTCGGGAGGCGCGGAGCCAGGCGCTGCTTCAGCTGTTGAAGCAGCCGTTCAGTCCTGGGCCTTTTCCGCGCTGAGTGGTGCGGCCTCGGAGTTGCCTGTGACGGCATCCCCGTAAAGTCGGCGGAAGATCGGCGGCATACGTCGTGCCTTGCCGCTGGACAGGCCAATGCAAACCAATTGCCAGCGACCGCGCAGCAATGTGGTGCCCCGGCCGCGATGGCGCAGTTGAAAGCTGCGCTCTAGCTGCAGGCGATGATCGCAGCGGGTCAACCAGGTTCCCAGTTCCAATTCGTCACCCAGATAGGCCGCGCTGATGTAGTCATAATCCGCGCGGCGGATCGCCATGGCGGTGTCCAGCTCACGGTAGTGTTCGATGCCGAGGCCGAGTGCCTGGGAGTGTTGCCAGCCCGCCTGTTGGCACCAGTCCACATACACGGTGTTATTGACGTGCTGAAGTACGTCAATGTGCTGCGGCTCAACGGTAAAATGGAGCGTGAAGGGCTGGGGGTAATCCCAATGCTCAGAACTCGCCACCTAGACGCCTCCAGACAGTAGCTGCGCCTGGGCGATACCATCGAACAGAAACTGTACTGCCAGAGCGGTCAGCAGAACGCCGAATACCCGGGTGATAACCTGGATGCCGGTAACCCCCAGAAAACGGTTGATTTCGCCGGCCATCAACATTGAAAGGAGTGTTAACAGAACAATGGCGGCGAGCGAGCCGAGCACGATGGTCTGATGCAGAAGGTTGCCCTGGGCTTCGGCCATGAGCAGCAGGGTGGCGCCGATGGCGCCGGGTCCGGCGATCAGCGGTGTTGCAAGGGGGAAAACGGCGATGTCGTGCTTTTCTATGGCTTCGTGGTCTTCGTCTGCGGTGGTTGTGGTGGCTCCGGAATGTCGTGCGAACACCATATCAATACCGATCAACAGTAGCAGGATCCCGCCCGCAGCGCGCAGGGCGGCCATCGAAATGCCAAGGCTGTCGAGAACGAAGCGGCCGATCAGGGCAAACATCACCAGTATGACCAATGCAATGAAAGAGGCCTTAAAGGCAATGCGGCGACGCTCCTTTCGCGGCAGGGCAACGGTAAAAGC
>JBFHCW010000279.1:0-3330 GCA_041585035.1 Litorivivens sp. | reverse complement strand
GGAGTCTGGCACCGTGCGAGGGCCTCGTAACCCCCGATGCGACCTGTCAGGACATCCACTATTGGCTGATAGTGCGGAAAAAACTGCTTTAAATCCATGGAGGCCCAGTTAGTTGTTAGCGATAGAATCGGCGTTAGCGGTACACTCTCGGTACACGCGAGGTTACGCCGGTAAACAAGTGGTAGCTTATGGTGTTGGCAAGCCGTGCGATGTCGTCCGCGGGAAGTCCTTCTCCCCAAAGGGTTACTTTATCACCTTCGCTAATCTGTAATGTAGAGCTGGAAATGTCAATACTGCAGATGTCCATTGATATGCGGCCCACCACGGGAAACCGTTGTCCATTGACCAGTACTGGCGTTCCGTTGGGGAGTTGTCTGGGATACCCGTCGCCATAGCCGATGCCCAGGGCCGCGATTCGGCTGTCTTTGCTGGCTGTCCACTTGCCGTTATAGCCCACAGATTCTCCTGCGGACACGTTTTTAATGGCGAGTATGCGGGAGTTCAACGTCATCACCGGCTTCAGATCCAGTGGCGTTGATGTGGGATTGGAGCCATACAGCATAATGCCGGGGCGCACCCAGTCCCGGTGGCTGCGCTCTGCGGTTATTATTGCGGCGGAGTTGGCCAGGCTGCAGGGCAGGTCAGGGTAGTGCTCGGCGACCCGATCAAATCGCTCGATCTGTTCTGTCGTGATCGGTGCGCGGTCTTCGTCCGCACTGCTGAAGTGTGTCATCAAGTTGAGACGGTGCGCCGCCGTTGCCGAGCTGAGCAAGCGGTAAGCCTGATGCAGCTCAGCTTCGGACAAGCCGAGCCGATTCATGCCCGTATCCAGTTTTAGCCAAAGCTCCATCGGCAGCGGGAGGGCTGCAATCTGGTGAGCCTGGGCCAGCGTGTGTATGGCTAGAGCAATACGGTGTGTGGCGCAGTAGCGCAGCGCCTCGTCAGAGAAGCGGGTGCCCATTAATAAAATCGGGGTTTCAATACCGTGGTCGCGCAGTGTCTGTGCTTCGCTGATACGGGCAACGCCCAGCATGTCAGCCTCTGAAGCGAGCTGTTTGCTGACTGCCACCATTCCGTGACCGTAGGCGTCGGCCTTGATCATGGTGATGACTTTAGCTTTTGGGGCGCACTGCCTTACCTGAGTGAGGTTGTGAGACAGGGCCGACAGGTTAATTTCTGCCCAGGCAGTGTGTTCCATGATGCATGATGTCCGCGGGGTGATTGATTACAGCCGATGTCGGGGCAAATTACCCTGCGCTCACGGCGACTGCAAGCACCGGCACAGAGATTCATTTAAAGTCGCAGGAAAAATGGCTATGCTTGTGTTTTAGGGAAAAAATCACCGGGTTCAGGCGGCCTGCAAATGCCAAAGGGTTTTGAAGACAAACTGGTTATTTCTATATCTTCCAGAGCGCTGTTTGATCTGGATGAAAGTCATCGGGTATTTGAAGAATCTGGTCTCGAAGCCTATCAGCAGTATCAGATTGATCATGAAGAAGAGGTTTTGGAGCCGGGTGAGGCTTACCCGCTGGTGCAGAAACTGCTCAAGATCAATGAGCGCCTTGGGGAAGAGCGGGTCGAGGTGATTCTGCTGTCGCGCAATTCTGCCGACACCGGCCTGCGGGTATTCAATTCCATTGAGCATTACGGGCTGAAAATTTCCCGCGCTGCCTTTTGCGGCGGGGAGAGTCCCTACCGGTATATCAGTGCCTTTGGCTGCCACCTCTTTCTGTCGACCCATGCCGACGACGTTCGCAATGCCCTGAACAATGGGGTAGCCGCGGCCACCTTGTTGCCGCGCAGCAAGCGCTCGGTGGAAGAATCAGATCAGTTGCGCTTCGCCTTTGATGGCGATGCGGTGCTGTTTTCCGATGAGGCGGAGCGGATTTTCAAGGAGAAAGGACTTGAGGCCTTTGCCGCTAGCGAACGCGCCGCGGCCAGAACCCCGCTGTCGGGCGGCCCCTTCAAACCCTTCCTCGCCGCTCTGAATCGCCTGCAGACCATTTTCCCGCCCGATGATTCTCCGATCCGCACAGCGCTGGTCACGGCCCGCTCCGCGCCTGCGCACCAGCGCGTCATACTCACCCTTCGAGACTGGAATATCCGGATTGATGAATCGCTGTTTCTCGGTGGCCTCGACAAGGGTGATTTTTTGCATTCGTATGGCGCCGACGTGTTCTTTGATGACCAGGCTTCGCATTGCCAGTCCGCGAGTCAGCACGTTGCCACCGGGCATGTCCCCCATGGCGTTGCCAATGACTGAGTTTTCCGCTTTGCCCGCCAGGGAATTGGCAATTTTTCTAAAGTTATAAGCGGCAACCGTGTTATTACTGTACTAAACTGCTATCAGCTTGTGAGTTTGGTCAATAAGAGATGCTATGAAGCTCCAGCAATTGCGTTACATCTGGGAAGTGGCCCACCACGACCTCAACGTTTCTGCCACCGCGCAGAGCCTCTATACCTCCCAGCCCGGTATTAGCAAGCAGATTCGTCTCTTGGAAGACGAGCTGGGAGTCGAAATCTTTGCCCGCAGTGGCAAGCATCTGACCCACATCACCCCGGCAGGGGAAGCGATCATCAAGACCGCCGGCGAAGTGCTGCGCAAGGTCGAAGGGATCAAGCAGGTGGCCCAGGAATTCAGTGACGAGCGCAAGGGCGCCTTGTCGATTGCCACAACCCATACCCAGGCGCGCTATGCGCTGCCGCCGGTGATTCGCGAGTTTATGAGTAACTACCCGGATGTCGCCCTGCATATGCATCAGGGCACACCCTTGCAGATATCCGAGCTGGCTGCTGACGGCACCGTCGATTTTGCGATAGCGACCGAAGCGCTGGAGCTGTTCAGTGACTTGGTCATGATGCCGTGCTACCGCTGGAACCGCACCGTGCTGGTGCCCAAGAACCATCCCCTGACCCAGATTTCCCGGCTGCAGCTGAAGGATGTAGCCGAGTTTCCCATCGTTACCTACGTGTTCGGTTTTACCGGGCGATCAAAACTGGATGAGGCCTTTATTGAGGAAGGGCTGTCGCCGAAAGTGGTGTTTACCGCAGCCGACGCCGATGTCATTAAAACCTATGTCAGGCTTGGCCTGGGTATCGGCATTGTCGCCAAGATGGCTTATGACCCGGAGCTGGACAGCGATCTGGTACCGCTTGATGTGAGCCACCTGTTTGACGCCTCTGTCACCAAAATCGGGTTTCGGCGGGGTACCTTTCTGCGCGGTTTCATGTACGAGTTTATCGAGCTGTTTGCCCCGCACCTCACCCGCGAGCTGGTTGACGAAGCCTATCGGCGCCACAGCAAATCCGAAATCGAAGAGCTGTTTGCTC
>JBFHCW010000278.1:0-3350 GCA_041585035.1 Litorivivens sp. | reverse complement strand
TTTCATGAAAAGTATAGAGAGACGAGCGCGAAATTACCGCTAAAACTCGTCCCACTCCTCAAATTCCTCTTCGCCGAAGCTGTCTTCCACGACGGCACCGTCGCTGATCAGATACTCACGTCGCTGCAAGTAGGCGTCGCGCATAAAGGTGTAGCGGTCCCCTGACAGCAGGCTATCGGTCGTCAGCAGGTTGGCGCGGGTATTAACAAGATCGAGAAAGCGCATCTGATTCCGGGTGCGCACGTGGTCGACCTGACTGATAGCGTCAACTTGCGCATCGAGCACTGACGAGCCAGCGTCCCGGACCGTAGATGGCCCCAGAATTGGCAGCACCAGATAGGGACCGGGACCCACACCCCAGTAGCCCAGGGTTTGACCAAAATCCTCAGCCCGTTTTTCCAGACCAATATGTGACGCGACCTCAAAGAAGCCCGCGATACCCACGGTGGAGTTGATCACAAAGCGACCACCGTCAATGGCAGCCGCCTTGAATTTCAATTGCCCCAGGTCGGCAACGATATTCAGCGGTTCGCGCAGGTTGCTGAGCATATTATCAATGCCCTGCTCCAGAAAATTGGGCAGTACGGCCTGATAGCCCTCGGCAATCGGTTTGGCGACATACTTGTCCGCCACCTCGTTGAAGGCAAAGACTTTGCGATTAAACCCCTCCCACGGATCAGGGTTTTCCGGCTGACTGGCACAGCCAGCAAGCGCAAACAGAGGCAACAGGGAACAAAGCCTGAACAGAACGGAAAGGCGCATTCGACGTCCGAGATTTATCAGTTTTATTGGGCTGCAACGATATAGCGGATTCACCCATAAATCCAGCCACAGCGCGGTCATCTTGAGGGCTCCGTACCAAGCAGGATGGAGGAATCACGCAACTGGTCAAGTAGCTCGCCACCAAACTGCATCAGCTGCGCCGGGTTATCGTGCTGCAGCTCGGCGGCAAGCGCTTCAAGCGCTGCCTGTCCGCTAACGGTATCTTCCAGCAGCGCCAGCAAGCGAAAGGTCACCGCATTGATTTCCATGAATTCAATGTCCAGCGCCGGCGTGCGGTAAACCACCAACCAGGTCGGCTGCTGGGGTGGCTCACCGGGCTGAAAATTCTCGCCGATCAGGTGAACCGGAAAACGGTAAACCAACGGCCAGGCCAGCGGTGAAACCAGTGGCCGACCCGACATCAGGTCACCCTCGGGGTCGACTTCCAGCGCCTCGTCCGGCGCAACGTCCAGCGCCAGTTCAACCCATTCGTAGTGCGCCAACTCTTGCATAAAGGGTGGGTCACTGGCCCGCTCGCCCCGCTCATGCTGCAAATAGGCCAGGAACTCCTCGCTGATTTCCAGAAAATACGGCGAATGGCTGACGTGGTCGCGAACAAAGTCCCGCACAAGAGCATGCCAGCGCTCATCGCTGAAGAGGCTACGCAGCACAGGAAAACCGCCGCTAAGAAAACTTTCGATATTGTTGTAAATGAGATCGCGGTAGATGCCCACCCGCCGCGCTTCTATATCAGACGGTGCCGCGCGCCTCTCGGGATCGCGCAGGTGCGCCGTGAGCGAGCGCTGTAACTGCTGAAAATGCATCAGTCTGTCACCGCCGCAGCGTGCCTGAGCTGGGCAGCGCGAACCTGATCAACCTCAGCCAAGAGCTCTTCAATGGGTGGAAAGTTGAAATCCCGTTCAACCAGAGTGGGCAGCGGCCCCACCCGGGCATAGGCTTCATCCAGCAGTGACCACACCGGCTCAATAACATCGGCCCCGTGGGTATCGACCCGAAGATCTTCGGCCTCTTCATAGTGACCGGCAATGTGCATATAGCAAGCGCGCTCCAGCGGCAGCTCATCGAGAAACTGCACGGGGTCATAGCGGTGATTGATACTATTCACATAGATATTGTTGACGTCGAGCAGCAGCTTACAGTCGGCTTCTTCTAAAACGGCGCGAATAAACTCGCTCTCCGACAAAACCTGACCCGGCGCTGCATAATAAGAGGCGTTTTCCAGCGCGATCTGTTCACCAAGAATATCTTGCACCTGGCGAATCCGGGCCGCGACATGCCGCACAGCCTCTTCGGTAAACGGTATCGGTAGCAGGTCGTACAGATGACCGTCATCCGCGCAATAGGTCAGATGTTCGGTGTAAAGCGGGCAGTCAAACTCCGCCATGAACTGCCGGATCGACAGCAGCAGGTCCCTGTCGAGCGGAGCAAAGCCGCCGATATTCAGGGACAAGCCGTGAAGATAAATAGGGTAGCGTTCAGCAAAGCGCTGGAACTCCCGGCGCAGCCGCCCCCCTAAATGCATCCAGTTTTCCGGGGCGACCTCCATAAAGTCGATACGCCCCGGCGCAACGGACTGCAAGGCGTCACTCAGACCGCGACGCAATCCCAGCCCTGCCAGTACTTCAGACATAGCTCAGTACAGCGTGCTCAGTGGCTGCCACACTTGCCTTCGCCACATTTCCCTTCTTTGGCTTTGGAGCTGGCACCGCATTTGCCTTCGCCACATTTGCCCTCTTTGGCTTTGGAGCTGGCGCCGCACTTACCTTCACCGCATTTGCCTTCTTTGGCTTTCGAACTGGCACCGCACTTACCTTCGCCACATTTGCCTTCGCCGCACTTGCCTTCTGCTTTGGCTTTGGATTCAGCACCGCATTTACCTTCACCACACTTGCCTTCGCCGCATTTGCCTTCAGCCTTGGCCTTGGATTCCGCGCCGCATTTGCCCTCACCGCATTTGCCCTCGGCATGCTTGCCAAAGGATGCCAGGTCATAGCCCGCAGTCAGGTGCGTTGCCGCAAAGGGATTGGTTTCCGCACTGACTGTCGATACTGCACCGCCAGCCAAGACCGCCGCGCTCAATGCCGCAGCCAGAGGTTTTTTGCTCACTTTCGCCATGGGAGTACTCTCCTGAGTTGATGTTGCCTTTTAGATGAAGCAAACACCGATTTGTTACAGCTTGCCGAAAAATCAATGTTCACATTCATGGGTTCCGTTATTCTTTTGGTCTAACCTGATGGATTTATCCGCGTTCTGCAAAGGCCGGTCAAGCCATAATTCCATGCAAAGCCAACTTCTGCCGAAACACCGCAACAGTCATTGTTTCGGCGTATACCTGATTAACTTAGACGCGTCGCACCGCGCTCACCCCCACCTTACACCCTGGGTGCACGGCTTTGTTCAAAATCTCGCCACAGCGCCCTGAGTCGCTTTTCCGACACGGGAGCCTGTGTCCCGAGCCCTTGTGCGTAGAGCGATACCCGGTACTCTTCCAGAAGCCAACGATACTCTTCCAACACTGTATTCACATTGTTAGTCGCCAGTTTCTCCGGACTTGTCGTCTGCCACAA
>JBFHCW010000277.1:0-3367 GCA_041585035.1 Litorivivens sp. | reverse complement strand
GGAGCCAGTTCGGGCTGACGCGCAGAACCTTCCAGCAGTTTACCGCCCAGCAGAGCGAAACCGATGGCGGTACCCAGAGCACCAAAACCGATCATCAAAGAAACAGCAATCAAAGCCAAGCCCATGGTATTTCTCCTAAGTAGTGTAGATTTAAAACAAAAGTTAAACGTAAAGTGAATTAATGAAACTGATCTTCTTCTTCAACTTGGTGCGCCATCGCCATGTAGACGATAGTCAGTACCATGAAGACGAAGGCCTGCAACACGATAACCAGAATGTGGAACACCGCCCACGCCCACTGAAGTACACCTGCGAACAGACCGAGCACCAGACCGGCACTGAACATGGTGGCAATCAGGATGAAGATCATCTCGCCGGCGTACAGGTTTCCGAACAATCGCAGCCCGAGAGAGATCGGCTTGGAAATCCATGAAATGGATTCCAGTGCGAAGTTAATCGGAATCAGAATCAGGTTGATGTACCACTTCTCAGCGTGGAAGGGGTGCAGTGTCAGCTCTTTAACGAAACCCATAAAGCCTTTCTTGGCAATGGTGAAGTAGACCATCAGACCAAACACGGTAAAGGCCATACCCAGAGTAACGTTGGGGTCAGTGGTCGGAACCACTTTAAAGAAGAAGTGTGGGTCGCCGCTGATCACCGCCGCCAAATGGGGCAGCCAGTCTACCGGCACCAAATCCATGGTGTTCATCAACAGAATCCAGACGAAGATGGTCAATGCCATCGGCGCTATCATCGCATTCTTGTGATGAAAACTGTCTTTAACCTGCTTGTCGATAAAGTCGACAGCCATTTCCACAAAGTTTTGCATACCGCGCGGTACGCCGGTGTGAATACGCTTGGCAACGCGGGCGAACACCAGAACAAATACAGCGCCGAGGAAAATGGACCAGAACATGGAATCCAGGTGAATGGCCATAAAGCCCATGTCACTTGCTTCCTGTGAGGTGTGTGCCAGTGTCCAGGTATCCTGCGACAACACTTCTACCGAACCGTCAGCGTTGTGACGCTCATAACCTTCCGGCAACTTGCCATAGGTCAGGTTGGTCAAGTGGTGCTGGATATAACTGGTAGCGGTTAAGGTTTCCCCTGCCATCTCTCGCTCTCAATCTCAAAAGGTATCTTGGAAAGCCTGCGCGTCATCAAAGACGGCTTTTCAAGGCACCCTATCGGGTTACTGTTCTAACGTTACTCAACTACTTTGCTATACGCCGGTTGCCAACCTGCCAGGCAAACACCAGGTTGACCAGCATCATGCCGATAAAGCCGGCAAACAGCGCGGCCGCATTCAGCGAGGGCACGCTGCTGAACACCACAGCAAACAGACACACCGTCAATACAAACTTACCCGCTTCACCCCGCTTGAAGGACTGGGACACCGCCCTGGCCGCGCGTGCGCCCCGATGACGAAACGCCATCCGGGCAAAATAGGCATTGGGTAATACTGAGATCAGGCCGCCTATCAGGATAGATTTGGCCAACGCCGCGTCTACCAGTAAAACCGTGGCCGAAGCCAGAACGAGCAATCCAGTCTGGAAGCCGAATATTTTCAGCAGCGGAGGGCGCGAAATGATGGCAGCCGTCGGCGGCTTAACCCCCTGCCGTGCCATATCTCTCCCCAAAAGCGTGCTTTAATTCCGATTTCCGGTGAGCTAACACTCGTCCAAAAAGCGGGGCGAATTATAGGGCCAATGTGGTCAAGTATCAACCGATCTGCCCGTTACGGGGTGGACAAATTGTCCCACCCTCTGATTCACAACCATCGCCAATACCAAAATAAAATCAATAACTTATAAATCAGCACCACATCGTGTGGTTTTATGGTTCTGTGCCACTACATGAAGTGGAGGAGTTAAACAACCCAGGTTATTAACCCAGCCTCCGCGTCACCTCGCGCACCGGCCGCTGACAAGGCACGCCAGAAACCGGTCGGCAGCATCACCTTTTGCGGCCTTTACTGCAAGCATCCTGATCCGGATTGATTAGATCCGGCAGCGGCGCCGAACGTGCGGCTGGTGGTTGTCGCGATTAGCCAGTAATGTAAGGGTCAACAACAATAGAAGGGGGTTCCATGGAGCAACTCAGCGGTCAGGATGCAATGTTTCTCAGTGCGGAGATGAAGGGGCTTCCGCAGCACATAGGCGGGCTGAGTATCTACGATCAGTCCACCGCCGAAGGCGGAATTGTGCGCTTCAAGCAGATTCTCTCCATGCTCGAAAGCCGTGTTCACCTCTCACCCATCTTTACCCGCAAGCTGGCCCATGTGCCCATGAAACTCGACCGCCCCTACTGGGTGGAAGACGAGCATTTTGATCTCGAGTACCACGTGCGCCATATCGCGCTGCCCGAACCGGGTGACTGGCGCCAGCTCTGTATTCTGGTATCGCGCATCCACGCCCGGCCACTGGATATGAACAAACCGCTGTGGGAGATGTACATCATCGAAGGGCTCGACAATATCGAAGGGCTCCCGAAAAACTGCTTCGCCATGCTCTTGAAGGCCCACCACGCTGCAATGGACGGCGCCACCGGCGCGATGCTCTTCCCCATCATGCACGACCTGACCCCCGACGTTCAGCAGCCCTCTGACATTCCGCCGCGGGTCATCAAGAAGGCCACCGACTGGCAGTTACTGAGCAAGGCCTACGTCAATAACCTGAAGCGCCCACGGCGCGCCTTGAAACTGATCGGCAACGCCCTGCCCGCCTACCGGCGCATTCGGGCGGGTCGCCGTCAGGGTGATTTTCGCTCGCTTGAGGATAAACAAAAAACCCGTTTTCAGGGGCGGATATCACCCTATCGCGTGGTGGATTCCGTCAAGTTTGATTTTGAAGACGTGCGCGCCATTAAAAACACGGTTGAGGGAGCAACCGTCAATGATGCAATGCTGACCATCGTGTCCGGCGCCCTGCGCAAGTACCTGGCCGCCAAAAAAGAGCTCCCTGAAAAAACCCTTGTGACCGGCTGTCCGATTGATGTGCGCAGCGATGCTGAGCGCGCCGCCGGGGGCAATATGGTCGGCTTTATGACGGTGTCCCTGTGTACCGACATCGACGATCCGAAAGCCCGACTGGAAAAAATCAGCTCTGAATCCAAGCAGAGTAAATCCTACGCGGAAGCCCTCGGGCCACGCATCGCCATGGATGTCACCGATGTCATGCCCGGCGGCATGATGGCACTCGCCATGCGCGCCGCCGTCGGCACCGGCCTCACCGAACGCGCTGTCATCTTTAATACGGTAGTCACCAATGTTCCCGGGCCACCCGTACAGTTGTATTTCTGCGGCGCTGAACTGGTGGATGGCTTGAGCCTCGGGCCGCTGCTGCCCGGGGTGGGCCTGTTCCATGTG
>JBFHCW010000276.1:0-3382 GCA_041585035.1 Litorivivens sp. | reverse complement strand
TGTTTAACGCTGTTTGCGATGTCGGTTTTGAGGGTGTCCGGGTTCAACGTCACTGTCCTTGCTTGGGGGCGGAGCCTGTCAAAGGCGATCGATGTCTCATATTCTGCTTTTTCAGGCGCTTTGTAGGTACATCTGCTTATCCTGGCGCTTTTGTGATCTTGGCGTCGCTCACGTTAGGTCGCTCTGTTAGAATTAGCAGGATTTCAGGCGGTTAAAGGGAATTTTTCACGCTCTGGCTAGCCTCTATGTGACGCTCTTCTCAATGTGAGAAATAGTTGACCCGGCGGGGAGGCTTGGATAACCTCATTCGACAGGTTCACAGTGCGTGACCTTTAGTGGCATATTGTCCTGTACAGTTTGATTCGGGGCAAGGGCTCTGTGTGTTGGTGTGGTTGCCACGACTAAATTTAGAGATGTAACCCGATGAGTAACGATAATAAGGTAGTGCATTTGCGTACGGGCCAAACAGCTTCCGGGGCGCTACCACCAGTATTCTCTGATTTACAGAATTGCGGTTGGCGTTATCTTTCCGACTGCGCCCAACGATTACTGGATAATGCCGACGACGCGCTGTTTGAGCTCGCAGATCGCGCGCTGCACGCTAACGAGCAAAACCTGTATTTCGAGGCGATGCGCGAGATTCGCGTGCACCGTCGCCGCATAGAAGCAGAATTTCGCCTGCAGCTGGCCAGCCCCCTGCAGAATCTGGTTCAGGGTGGCCGGTACCAAGGCGGTCAGGCAAAACCTTTGGAACTGCTCGACTACGAAGACATGGAAGAGCAGGTTGCGGTCGAGAGCATGGCCAGCAAGGCCAGCAAGCGCTATGCGCAGGCGTTGTCTGCGCTCACCGCCAGCTTTCATGCCTGGGGCGATTCTCAGGGTGTGACACTGTCTGTAAATGAAAACTTCCTCCCTTTTACCCCGCTAAGTATCTGTGACGCCTTCGCCCAGGCGACCCGTGCGCTGGATTTGAACATCAAGCCCAAGCTGGTGCTGTTCAAGCTGTTTGATCGCCATGTAGTGTCTGAGCTCGGTGGTCTGTATCTGGAACTGTCCGGTGTATTGAAAACCGCAGGTTATTACCGCGAGGGCGAAAACGGTCTGCGGCCCCGCCCGGATGCTGCCGATCAGCCTGAACAGGCGGCGTCTGGGGAGTCCGTTGAGCAGTCGACGGAGGCTGTTGATGTCGATGAGCTGGCACAGCGCACGGCGGGCACGGTATTTGACGTGCTCAAAGGACTGCTTGCGGCAGATGGAAGCGAGGCCGGTGGCGGTAAAGTTCAATTGTCACGGGGTTCCCTGTTGGCGGTGCTGCAGGAGCTGCAAGGCTCCCAGCTTGAGCGCTTGCATGTCACCGCGCACTCCTCTGCGGGCGAAGTGGCCCAATTACCTTCTGATCTGGCTGACAAGCTGCGCAATGTGCGGCGCGATATGCTGGACGATTCAGATGAAGGTGTCGCCCAACGCGATTTTGATGTGATCAATCTGGTTTCGCTGTTGTTTCAGTATGTGCTGGAAGATGACAGCCTGGCGAGCCCAATGCGGGCGTTGATTGCCCATCTGCAGATTCCCGTGTTGAAAGCCGCCATGCTCGACAAGCGTTTTTTCAGCAAGGAAGGACACCCTGCCCGCCTACTTCTGAACACCATTGCAGATGCCTGCATCGGCTGGCAGCCTGGTGGTGATCTGGAGGAAGACCCGTTATACGCTGAAATTGAAAACCTGGTGCGGGATGTGCTGGCGCGCGCTGATGGCAGTGCTGGTGTATTTCAGGAGGCACTGGATGAATTTAAAGTCTATCTGGAGCAGGAGCGGCGGCGCGCAGACAGGGTTACCCAGCGCGTGCTGGATGCCCACGACGGCAAACAAGTGGCCGAACAGGCGCGCGAGATTGTCGACAGTCTGATTCAGGCCAAGCTCAGCAAAGTGTCCTGCCCGGGCGTTCTGGCCACCCTGTTGACTGAGGGGTGGAGCAAGGTGCTGTTCTTGCAGTACGTTCAGCATGGAGAAAACAGCGAGGCGTGGCGACAGGCGGTTACTGTGGCCGACAACCTCCTGTGGAGTGTGCAGCCGGTAGAAAGCACGGCACACCGCGACAAGCTTCTGGCTGATTTGCCCAATATTCTGGAAAGTCTGCGCACCGGCCTCAATCAGATTGGTTACAACCCCTATGATTTGAAAGAGCAGCTTCAGCAGCTGGAATCTGTGCATATGGGCTTGCTTAAAAAAGGTCGCGACGGTAATCACGATGCGGTGGCTGAGGTAAGCCCGCTTGAGAGTCTTCCCGAGAAGGATGTAGACCTCGACGCGCTGGATGCGTCACTGGCGGCTTCACTTGGTGAGGCTCCGGCAGCCAGCGACTCCGAACTGGACGAAGCTGAGCGCCGTCTCGCGCGCCTGCAAGTGGGCAACTGGGTTGAGTTTTTGCAGGACGACGGCAATCGTTTGCGCTGTCGCCTGGCGGCGGTGATCGCCAGTACCGGACGCCATATTTTCGTGAACCGCTCGGGCATGAAGGTGGCCGAATACGAAAAGAATGACCTCCTGCTCAAACTTGCCGGAGATCACATGACGATGCTGGATGATGGCATGCTGTTCGACCGGGCTCTGGAATCTGTAATCAGCAACCTGCGTGACATGAAAGACAAGCCCGTTTGATGGCATGCCAGTGGTGGCGTTGTGACCACACGTGATCAGACGGCAGGTGAAGATTCCATCTCAACCAGCGGCTGGCTGACAGCCGCCGAGATATGTCCCTCTCCCAACTTCAATGAGCGCCCGCCAGGCTGCGAGATCAGCCTGCTGGTGATTCATAACATCAGTTTACCTCCGGGCCAGTTTGGTGGCCGGGAGGTGCACGAGTTTTTCACTAACTGCCTGAATTGCGATGCACATCCGGCACTTGCTGATCTGCGTGGCCTGCAGGTGTCGTCTCATTTACTGATAGACCGCCACGGCCAGCTTACCCAGTTTGTCCCCTTTGACAAGCGCGCCTGGCATGCTGGGGTGTCCTGTTTTGAGGGTGTTGAGAATTGCAATGACTTCAGCATTGGGGTGGAACTGGAGGGCACAGATCACACCCTTTATACGGAACCCCAATACGCGGCCCTCGCACGCGTGACAAAGATACTGATGACGCACTATCCTTTGCTGAATCCGACGCGCATTGTCGGTCACAGCGACATTGCCCCCGGACGCAAAACCGATCCGGGGCCAGCGTTTGATTGGCATAACTACAAAAAACGGCTGAGCTAATGGAATTTCTAGCGATCATCACGGTGCTGGTAGCGCTTCAGATCTGGGGCTATGGGGCAGTGCCACAGCATGATGACTGGTTGGTTAAGGTTAACCAGCAAGTGTCTTCAATCAAGAATCTGCGTCT
>JBFHCW010000275.1:0-3405 GCA_041585035.1 Litorivivens sp. | reverse complement strand
GTGTTTTCAAGAATCTGGCTGCGCACGCCAATTTCAATACTCTGGGCCTTTTCCGGCTCGTATTCCAGATCTTCGCCGGTAAAGGAAATGGAGTTTACGCCGCCGCTTTTAAAGCCCTTTGACCAGGCGCCGTACATAGACACATCGTTATTGAAAAAGTAGGTCAGCGCGACCTTGGGCGAGACGTTGGTTTCGGTGCGCTCAATCTCGCCGGGGGCGTAATCCTGGGCGCTGATAACAGTTGAGGTAATACAGGGTGCCAGAGCCTTGTTAGTACAGACACTGGTGCCGGTTGGGGTCGATTTTTTCACTTCCCGGTTAAAGCGGATGCCGGGGGTCAGTGTCCAGTTTTCGGTTATATCCCAGGTCATCTGGCCGAACAGGGCCGTCGCTTCCGTGTCCTGAAAATAATCAAAGCGGTAGTAATCGGTTTCGTTGATCGAGCCCGTCAGAGGTGGCAGGCTCCCGCCGATTAACCCGCCAAAAGGGTTGCCCGGTGTCGAGCTACTGCCGGAAAGCAGTTGCTGGGCATCGTCGGTTGTCGCATAGGACGCAATATCCTGGCCTATGATGACGTCGGCAATGATGTGAAAGTCAGACTGGAAGTAATAAGCACCGGCAATAAATTCCACGTTATTGCCCAGGCCAAACAAACTGTTGGCAGACCCGTTAAAACGCCACTCAACCGATTCCTGTCGGTAGTCATCCACTTCGTCAAGGTTGAGCAGGTCGGCGGGCGAGACGTCCAGATCCTGAAACTGCTCAACGTCCAGCCACGACACACCAACAATAAAGGTTGTGCCCAGTTCATTCAGCCCCCACATTTCGCCGAAGGAGTAATTCACGTTGGTGAGTACGGTGTCCGAGCCTTTGAACATTTCGCCCGGATTGTTGAAACTGGTCTGGAAGTTGGTGGGGTCGTCTTCAATCTGGGGGTCGAACTGGCTCAGATAGTCACGGGTATCGTCATCCAGGTTCATCAGTTGGCGCGGCCAGAAATTGAGCGTGGTGTCAGAGGTTTGCGCCACCAGATCAACCGCCAGCGCATCGCTCGGATTCCACTCCAGCTTCAACCGAAAGGCGTCCTGATCGCGGGTGTCTTCTTTGCGGTCAAGTTTGGTGTTATCCATACGTCCGTCACGATCTGACACCAGTGCAGAGGCGCGAATACCGAGACTGGGGGAAAGGCGATAACCAACACCTGCCTCCAGTCGGGTGTCGCCGAAATCGCCGTGTTTGTAAGAGAGGTTGCCGGCGCTGCCTTCTTCGTCGGGCGCGCTGCGCGAGCTAACGTTGAATACACCGGCGATGGTGTTCTTGCCGAACAGCGTACCTTGGGGGCCGCGCAAAACCTCGACCCGTTCAAGATCAAACATGGACTCGGTAAAGTAGGTGCCGCGGCCGAAAAATATCTCGTCCTGCACCAGACCCACGGCGGGTTCAAAGCTGGGGTTAAACGTGTTGGTGCCGAATCCGCGAATAAAAACCTGCGGTGAGGAGGGGCTGGTAAATTCCACTCGTACATTGGGAACGTAAGTGGAGACCTCTACCAGATCGCCTATGGCGTTGTCCTGCATAAAGTCACCGGACAGGGCGCTGACAGAAATCGGTACATCCTGCAGGCTCTGCTGGGTTTTCTGGGCGGTAACCACGACCTCCTCGATCACTCGCGCCTGTTGCGCGGCGAGGGTGGTGCTGAGCAAGCTCAGGGTCGTAGCAGTAGCAAGACGTCGAGTCAGGCCAGGCATGGTGTCGGTCCCCTTTTTTTATTGGATTACAGTGCTTGTCATTGCATGGGCCTAAAGCCAGCTGCGAGGCTGGCCGTGAGCAGCGCGATGCCTGTTAACAAGAGTAACAGGAAAACCGCGATACGAAAGCGTGCTTCGCTGATACGGTGGTGCAGCCACTCCCCCACAATTACGCCGACAACCACTACCGGCAGAAACGTGGCAATGCGTGGCAGCGCGGGCAGCAGGCTGCCATCGATGATAAATATCAGGGTCAGCAGCGAGTTGAGGCTGAACCATACACTGATCAGAGTGGCGCGAAAGCGGGCCTTGTCGAGGGCCACTCCGGTCAGTGAATACACCAGCAGCGGGCCGCCGGAGGCAAACAGACCGTGGGTAACGCCGGCGGCGAGCATCCAGCCGCGGGTCCACCAATTACCGTGGGTCGCGCGCGCGGAGGCATTTGCCTTCAGCAGAAAATAGAGCTCGCGTCCGGCAAACCAGATAATCAGCAGGGCAAACAAACTGCGCAAACCGGCGTCGCCCAGCCAGGGCCGCAGGCCATAGCCGAGCAACGTGCCCAGGCCCATAATGGGCAGAATAAGGCGCAGCAGCGTTGGCCAGTGAATGTGCTGGCGATGGCGCAGCGCCAGATAACCTGTCATGCAGATATTAAGCGGCACCAGCACCGGAAGCATGTCCGGGATTGGCAGCAGCAGGGCGCCCAGTGACAGGGCAATCACAATACTGCCGAATCCGGTAACCGCCTCAATGGTGTAGGCCGCAAACACAAACAGGGCCAGCCACAGCCAGGGGTTTTGAATAATAGCCGCGACATCCATCAGCGCTGCTCCAGTTCGACGGCAAAGCGCTTGCGGGTCATGCGTTGGAAAAACCCGGGCGCAATACGCCACAGAATACTGGCGAACATCGTAAAGCGATTGGGGAACAGGCGCGGTTTGCGTTTATCCAGCGCGCTGACAATGGTGCGCGCCAGTTCGCCGGCATCATCAATGCGACCGATAGTGGAGCGCGCGTGTTTGGCAGGCTGGCCGTCGCCGCCCAAGGCATTTTTTTCGATGGGCGTATCGAGAAAAGAGGGGTAGACCATGAGTACGTGAATGCCGTTGTCGGCTTCTTCCATACGCAGCACTTCAAAAAACTGCGCCAGTGCCGACTTGGCGGCGCAGTAGCCGGCGCGCCCCGGCACCGGCATCCAACCTGCCATGGAGCCGATATTGATAATCGCGCCCCGGGTTTTATAGAGGGCTGGCAGCAGTGCCAGTGCCAATTCCATGGGGGCTTGCCAATCGACGGCCATGACTTTTTTCATCACCGCGGGTGAGGTATTGGCCGCCAGTGAACGCTGGGTGATACCCGCGTTGTTAACCAGCACGTCGAGCGAACCAAACCCGGATTCAACCGTTACACGAATCTGTTCGACGGCGTCCGGGTCGGTCAGGTCGCAGGCCAGGATGCTGACGCGCTCGCCAAGTTCCGCGGCTCGCTTGTTCAACCCTTCGGCGTCGCGATCCACCAGCAACAGTCGATCACCCCGCTGATGAAATACGCGGGTCATTTCCCAACCGAGACCGCTGGCGGCGCCGGTAATCAATACGGTTTTCATGGTTGCGGCCCCTCCTGCTTGAGTCGGTTTTCAACAAACAACTGGAATACC
>JBFHCW010000274.1:0-3406 GCA_041585035.1 Litorivivens sp. | reverse complement strand
GCACTACGGCCTTTTTCGAGGTCAGCGTTATCCAATAATGAAAAATAATAAGTAGTTCGTTGAGGCCCGCTTTTGCGGGCTTTTTTATGACTGAACTGTTAAGGCGCGGGACGTCATTCGCTAGCTTGCGCTTTCCAATGCACGGCGTTCTGCGCCTATTGCTTTGTATTGGTGCCGCGCCGGCAGCCCGGTTTTGCTGTTGTGCGCTGTAATATTCCCGACATCTTTATGGCCTAAGATCGTGCCGGATTAGTTTCGGGGAGACTCCGATGCAGTATTTTCCAATGGCCCGGATAGCGGTATTGACTGGTGCGGCTGTTCTGGCCGCATGTAATTCCGGTGGCTCCTCATCCTCCGGCCCGGGTGCGTCGGCAGTAGACACCCAGCGCGGGCAGTTTATCGATGCGCCGGTGTCTGGAATCTCCTACTCCACGGACGGCGGAGTCACTCGCCAACTGACTGATGCTGATGGTTTTTTCGAATATCAAGACGGTGACGTCGTATATTTTTCATTGGGCGGCATTGAATTCGGCTCAGCTAACGGCGCCGGTATACTGCAACCGATAGACCTCCAAAAAGGCAGCGTCCCGGCTGCCTCCACTATGGCTCGAGTGCTGCTTACGCTGGATGGCGATGGCAATCCGGGCAACGGCATTCAGATTTCAGACAAGGTCAGACAGCGTGCGGAATCGGTTTCTCTCACGGCTGCGGCATTTGATGTCGCGCCTGACGATTTCCCCGCTTCCGCTCTGGCGGACTTTGCACGTCACGGAAACGGCGATGGTGAGCGCCACTTGCGCAGCGCTGCTGACGCAGCCGCTGAGCAGCAGTGCACCGAGCAGGATTTGCAGGACGGCCACTACGATGGCGATTGCGAGCGCGGTTTGCCTCGGGTCGATGCGGGGTCTGACCAATCTGCTGAGGAAGCGGCTGAGTTGTTGTTGGCGGGCAGTGCGACAGCGTCAGGTGATCGATCGGTGCAGCGGCTGATCTGGCGTCAGGTCAGTGGCCCCCGTGCGGCCATTCAAGGCGCTGTTGATCAAAACCAGTTGCGTATCGTTCTGCCACAGGTGAACGGCGACAGCATTCTGGAATTCCGTTTAACGGCTATTGATTCTGCGGGTCTCACCGGGACCGATTCGGTGTTTGTCAGTGTCGCCGACAGTATTCCCAATCGGGTGCCTGTGGTGGATGCCGGCGATGATCTGACAGTGACATCGCGCGACAGAGTCGTTCTCTCTGCGATGGCAGCAGACACCGATGGCGAGATTGTTACTCGCGCGTGGCGACTGCTCTCCCGGTCACCTGTGGTTGGCTTGCAGGAAATCGATGATCGCAGTGTCAGTTTCACTGCCCCCAATGTCGCCGATACAACAACCTTGAGTTTTGAGTTTTCGGCAACCGATAACGAAAACGCAACCGCCACCGATGTCGTGCAGGTGGTTGTGCAACCTTCGCCGGAAAACCAGGCCCCGTCGATCGATTCGATTCTCGCCGACCCCGGGGTAGCCAGTGTCGGCGAGCAGGTTGATCTCCTGTCTTCAGCCAGCGATGCCGACAATGATCCTCTCAGTTATATCTGGAAACAGGTGGCGCCGGCTGAACCCTTGCTCGATATTAGGGATGTCACGCTTAAAGACACCGTCACCGAGATGCCGGAACTGGAGCAGGATACGGCCTTCGAATTCGAGCTGGCAGTTTCCGACGGCGCTACCTCGGTTGTGCGCAATCTGCAGCTTCAGGGGGTGCCGCCCTCGGCGCAGAAGCCTTCCCCCGAGGCGTGTTTGGGCGACCCTACGCAGTGGGGCTGTCCCTTGTGGACGTATCGCGACATGCTCAGCCCTGAGGACTTCGCGAACTGCAACCCCGACCCCAGTGTCGAATCCTGCCCGTTTTCGGTCTTGGTCGAGGCGGACCCGGGCTTGCTGGCTTGTCTGAGTCTGTTGACTGAAGCTGCTTGCGCAGGAATTGCTGAAAACCTGTTCGACCCCAGTTATCTCACCGAAAAGATCCCGCCTGACCAGCCGGTGACCAGCTGTAACCCGGCCTACGACGCCGCGACCTACGAGCACTACATCGGTGCCTGGCACGAACATACCGGATACTCGGACGGCACCTGGGGGCAGCGGCCCATCGACATGATGGAGCAGGTCAAGGCGAGAGGCTTTGATTGGGCCGGTAGCTCAGAGCACTCGGATACGCTGGATCCGGGCAACCCGGCAGCGCTGCCGCGCGATTGCCCTCTAGGCCCTTCCGGGGGCGCCGGTGTTCACCCCGATTGCCTGGTCGGCGATCAGGAGCAGCCCGAGAATAATGTCAGGAAATGGGCCGCCATTCAGGAAATGGTTAATGCCGTGACTGACGAGCGTTTTACCGGCTTGCGTGGTTTTGAGTGGACATCGGACCGCTTTGGGCACATCAATGTGTTTTTCTCCGAGCATGTGATTAACGCCAAAACGGAAGCGGGCTACGCGGTCAGTATGACCCGTTTCTGGCAATGGTTTACCTACCCGTCGACCTTTGGCGGCGGCGATGACGCGATTCTCAGTTTTAATCATCCGGGGCGAGAAGACACGATTGAGGGTTTTTTGCACGAGGATGTTCAGGGCAACCTGGAAGAGAACCTCACCGAACTGCCGAAGGACTTGCACGACCCGACGTACACCTTTAACGATTTTCGCTTTGTGCCCGGAGCCGATTACCGCGCGGTCGCTGTTGAGGTGTTTGGTAAAGGTTCCGAGTATGACTCTGGCGGCAGGGGCGGAAGCTGGCTGTCGTACGCACTGGACAAGGGCTGGCATCTCGGGCCCATGGGCTCTGAAGACCATCATGGCACGGACTGGGGCGCGAGCTCATTGCCCAAAACGGTGGCGATAGCCCGCAGCCGCAGTGCCAATGATCTCCGTGAGGCCTTGCTGGCGCGCCGCTTTTACGCGGTTGCCCAGCACTATAACGATATCCGCGTCAGTTATACCGTCAACCGCCACCCCATGGGCTCGCGGATCCGGACGCCCGAGGGGACGGAGCTTAACGCGACTGTGTCAGTATCGCGCGGCGGCATCCCTTTTGCCGCAGAGGTTGAGTTTGTCACTGGCGGCAACACGGTGGCCGATTCAAAGAAAGGGGCCGACGTGTCGACCACCTTGCGCGTCGGCGCAGGGGAGTCCTATTATTTCTTGCGCATTCGCGATCCAGAGACAGGTCTGCCCATCGCCTTTACGGCCCCCGTCTGGTTGATCGCCGGTGACTCGGCGCTTCCGGCCTGCCCCGTGGACGGTGGCGTGCCAAAATAACAGTCGTTAATGGCGCTGTCAGAACGCTGGGGCTGCGCAGGCTTCGGGGCTGGAGGTAATACTATGCGCCTGACCAAAGTTATAGCCATCTTGCTGGCGGCACTGGCCTGCAG
>JBFHCW010000273.1:0-3430 GCA_041585035.1 Litorivivens sp. | reverse complement strand
CAGCTCCGCGATGTCGACTGATGCCCGGGTGCGACCTGTAAAGGAAAACATCAAAAAGCAGTCCTCTTTTGTGGCGCCGGCTGCAGCCATGCGTAACATCAGGTGATCGTCATAGGCCACAGTGGGAATGCCGAGTCGAAACAGTTTGTGCTGCGCATCTTGGGCTATGGCTGCGGCGCCCCCCATCCCGGCGACAACGATCTGGCGGGCATTACAAAGCAGGTTTACGGCTGCTTCGACAGCCTTGGCATCGATATGTGAGCGCAGGTATTCGAGGGCGGCCTGATTGGCATTGATGCGTTTTTCGATAATGGCATTGGCGCTGTCGCCGGTCGAAACTGCTTCGGTAATGAAACTGGATTTCTGGGCAAGATCACGCGCCAGTTTCACTTTGAAGTCGGGGAAGCTGGTGCAGCCGAGGGTGCGGCAAAAGCGCGATACCATCGGGTCGCTGACACCGGCCTTGCCTGCCAGTGTCGCCGTGGCCATGCCGGTTACGTTTTCCGGGGCAGCTAAAATCACATTGGCGATTTTGGTCTCTGCTTTGCTCAGTGTGTCGTATCGTGATTTCAGAAGACTGAGAATGCTCATCGAGCTTCCATCCTGGCCGCGTGGAGAATTTAATTATATGACGCAACGGCGTTTGATTGCTCTCCCTGAATGGTAGTATGCAAACAGGCCTGTCTTGCGACGAACGTGTTAGAAGACCATGAATAGCAGTAGAGATACCTCCTGTCATATCGTCGCGGATATCGGCGGCACTCATGCCCGCTTCGCCTGCGTTCACTTGGGGCAGCAGGATTTGCACGCGATAGAAAAATTTCCCTGTGCCGACTTCCCCTTCTTCATTGATGCGGTGCAGGCCTATATGCGCAGTCTGGCCGCTCCTGTCGATGGAATCTGTCTCGCAGTTGCCGGACCGGTGGAACAGGATTGGATCGAACTGCCTAATAACCACTGGGCATTCAGTCGCCGTGAGTTGGAGCAGCAATTGTCGCTTCCGGTGACGGTGATCAATGATTTCAGTGCCCAGGTGTTGAGCATTTCGGCCTTCCCTGATGAGGAATTGCAGTGGATTGGCGAGCCGCGCTCGCCACGCGAACAAGATGGACTTATTGCTGTGCTGGGGCCAGGTACAGGGCTCGGTGTTGCCGCCATGATGCCAGGGGGAGACATTGTTCCCTCAGAAGGAGGTCATGTCGGTTTTGCGCCCACAAGCGCTCATCAGAGCCAGTTACTGGAGCAGCTTTGGCAGCGCTATGAGCGGGTGTCG
This sequence comes from Litorivivens sp., assembly GCA_041585035.1. Lineage (GTDB taxonomy): Bacteria > Pseudomonadota > Gammaproteobacteria > Pseudomonadales > Spongiibacteraceae > Litorivivens. The sequence goes on along the minus strand of JBFHCW010000273.1, from coordinate 2,157 downwards.
GTCGAGCGGGTGCTTTCGGGGATGGGGCTAGCCAACCTGTATTGGGCCAACGCCAGATTGCAGGGGCACGAACGGGAGCTGCCGGCACCGGACGTGACGGCCGGTGCCCGGGCAGGGGATGATCTGTGCCGGCAGGCGGTGACAGACTTTTCAGAGATACTCGGTGCGGTCGCGGGGGATTTTGCTTTGGCCTTCGGCTCCTATCGGGGTGTGTATCTGTCGGGGGGGATGTTGCCGCAAATGTTGGATGTGATTGAAATTGCCGCTATCCGCAAGAGCTTTGAAAACAAGGGCCGATTCCAGCCTATCTGCGCGCAAATACCCTTGGCGATAGTGCTGGCTGAGCATCCGGGGCTGGTGGGTTGTACTCGGGCGTTGCTTCGGTCATGGCCGACCGGATGTGTGGCGCTGTGCTGAAAATCCTAAGCAGGGTGCGCGGCGGGCTGATAGACTTCAACGCCGTGTTTAAAGATTATTCCCCTGAGGGAAAGGCAATAAGGTAAATCGGATGAGGAATGTCGACGCGCTTTGGCAGCGTTTGCAGAGTCAGCAGAAACAGTTGCAAACAGTGCATATGCGCGAGCTGTGCGCGGCAGACGATGAGCGTTTTTCCCGGTATTCCCTGCAGGCGGGCGAGCTGTTTCTCGATTATTCAAAAAACCGCATCGACGATAACACCCTTGCGCTGTTGATCGAGCTGGCCGAGGCCAGCGGTCTGGCCGAGCGTCGCGACGCGATGTTTGCCGGCGCGAAGATAAACCAAACTGAGGGCCGTGCGGTATTGCACACAGCCTTGCGCGCCGTACCTGAGGCTTGCGTCGAAGTCGATGGTCGTAATGTTGTTTCCGAGGTGCATGCTGAACTACAAAGAATTGACGATTTTGTGGGCGCGGTGCGCTCGGGGGCGTTAAAGGGAGCAAGCGGTCAGGCGTTTACCGACGTGGTGAATATCGGTATCGGTGGGTCTGATCTGGGGCCGGCGATGGTGTGTGAGGCGCTGCGCCCTTATTGCGGTGACGGGCCGGCGCTGCATTTCGTGTCCAACGTGGACCCGGTGCAAATGACCGACACGCTGGCGGGGCTGAACCCCGCCACCACACTGTTTATCATTGTGTCCAAGACCTTCACGACTCAGGAAACCATGGCTAACGCCGGCCTGGCGCAGCAGTGGTTGCTGGCAGCCTTTGGTTCTCAAGAGCAGGTGCTGCAGCACTGTGTGGCAGTAACCAGCAATCCAAAGGCGGCACTAGCGCAGGGCTTTGCGCCAGAGCAGACTTTTCTGTTTTGGGATTGGGTGGGCGGTCGCTACTCGCTGTGGTCTAGCGTTGGCTTATCGATTGCCCTGGCGCTGGGGATGGAGAACTTTCGCGCCTTGCTGGCCGGTGCGCGCGAGATGGATGAGCATTTTAGCGAGGCGCCGCTGGCAAACAATATGCCGGTGATTCTGGCAATGTTGGGTGTCTGGTACCGTAATTTCTGGTCGGCGGGCAGCCATGCGGTGCTGCCTTACAGTCAGCGGTTGAGTCGCCTGCCGGCTTTCCTGCAACAGCTGGACATGGAGAGCAATGGCAAGCAGGTTCGCGCGAACGGGCAACCGGTGACCTGTGCCACCGGCCCGGTTATCTGGGGTGAACCGGGTACCAACGGGCAGCACGCCTATTACCAGCTGCTGCATCAGGGTACAGACCTGATTCCCTGCGATATTTTGTTTGCCCTTGAAGGGGACGCTGACCGCACCGCCGAACACCGAATCCTGATAGCCAATGCCATTGCGCAGGGTGAGGCTTTAATGCACGGCAAAACCAGTGAGCAGCTGCATGAAGAGCTGGAGGCAGCCGGCTTTGAGGGTGAGCAGCTGGCCCTGCTGTCAGCTCACCGCAGTTTTCCCGGCAACAAGCCCAGCAACAGTCTTGTCTTAAAGCGACTTTCCCCCAAAGCCCTCGGCAGTCTGATTGCCCTCTATGAGCACAAGGTCTTCTGTCAGGGCGTGGTCTGGGGTATCAACTCTTTTGATCAGTGGGGTGTGGAACTGGGCAAGCAGCTTGCCAAAGGGGTGCTTGATCGCTTGAATAAAGCAGCGCCAGCAGACCCACAACCTGCGAGCCTGCTCGACTGGGTTGTAAAGTCTCGATAGCTGTTTTGATTAACACCCCCGCT
>JBFHCW010000272.1:0-3434 GCA_041585035.1 Litorivivens sp. | reverse complement strand
CTTGCCGTTAAGCCAGAGCAGCATCAGTGCCGCCAGGCCAATCATTACTCCACCCGCCAGTGAAGCGATCGGGGTAAAGGTCGTTTCCATGGTTTATCTCCTGAAAGGGGTTTGGCCGCAGGCCAGATTGGCCGGCACGGCGATATCCATCATTTTCGGATCGGGCAAATCCAGCCCGTTCATGGTCTCGATATACTCGTCGCGCCTTTTTCCCGCGATGCGCGGATTATTGGCTTTTTCTTCAGCAATGGTTGAGCGCGTCCAGCCCTTGTAGTCATGGCCCGGATACACATAGGTATCATCGGGCAGCGCAAACAGGGTGCCGGTAATTGAGTCGAAACTTTTGCCGGGATCACCCCCCTGAAAATCGGTGCGACCACTGCCGCGAATCAACAGGCAATCACCGGTAAAGACCGCGCGCTCGCCGCCGCTTTCCAGATAAAAGCTGAAAGACTCATTGGTATGCCCCGGCGTAAACAATGCGCGCAAACGAATATCGTCCAGCACAATTTCTTCGCCGTCATCCACCCGCCGAGACACACAGTCCGCCTTGGTGAACGCACCCATGATTGTAATGCAGCCGGTTTTCTCGCGTAGCTCTCCGAGCGCCGTAATGTGATCCGCATGGGTGTGGGTATCCAGTGCGTAACACAGGGTCAGCTGCAACTCTGCCAGCAACTGCAAGTAGCGATCCACCTGATCAATCACCGGGTCGATCAACAAGGCATTGCGCCCGGCCTCGGAGGCCAACAGATAGGTATAGGTTCCCGATTCAGCGTCAAACAACTGTCGAAAAATCATGCCAGTCCTCCTCCAGACGTGTTGCGAATAATGACAAACAGGGCCGTAACCATAATTAGCCCCGCAAAGATGCGTTGTAACAGCGCACCGGAAAGGTGTCTGGCCACCACAAAGCCTACGCTCAAACCCAGCACGCCGCCGCCAACAAACGGCGCCACCGTTATCCAGTCAAAGCGCACACCCTGGGCCATCGCGGCAAAAACGCCACCCCCGCTGATCGCAGAAATGGTCAGCAGCGAGGTGGCCACCGCCGATTGAATGCTCAGCTGCGTGATAAACATCAGCGTCGGCACAATTAAAAACCCGCCGCCAACACCAAACAGCCCGGACAGAAACCCGGTTGTCGCTCCCGCCACGGACAGAGCCACCGCGCAGGGGCCACTGAAACGGAACTGGCCATCGGCACTCAGGCGACACAGGGCCGTTGCGTTTTCCGCCACAAAAGATGCCCGCACCACCTTGGCTTCTTCCGGGGCACGCAGCGAGCGTCGCCACATATAACTGGCAATAAATAACGCCAGCACCCCAAACAGCGTCAGTACCAGCGTCTGCGGCCAGCGCATGGCCAGCTGAATTCCGAAGGGCGTAAACAGCATACCGGCCACCGCAAATACCAGCGCCGGTTTAAAGGAGATCCGCTTCGACGGTATTGCGGCCAGTACACCAACGGCCGCCGTAATGCCCACCACCAACAGTGACAGCGGCACGGCCCGCTCCATCGAATAACCGAGACCATACACCAGCAGGGGAATAGCAAAGAGCGAGCCACCACCCCCGGTAAGTCCCAGTGCCAAGCCAACGATCGCGCCAAACAAAAGTGCCAACATGATCAACCGTACTTCGCAAATAGCTGGGTGTATTTTTCAATCCGCGCAATATCCACGCGCTGCCCCTCCAGCTCACGCTCCAGCGCGCAGGTCACGGCCTTGTAAAACACTTTATCCAGGGCCTTACGCACAGCGGCCAGTTGCTGCACGACTTTTTCGCAATCGTCTTCTTCCTCAACCAGACGCTGCACACCGCGCAGCTGACCTTCAGCGCGCTTCAGTCGATTCAGCATTTCGTGTTTTTTGTCATACCAGTCTGTCATGGCGTTGGCCCGGGCTTTTCAGTCACCACCAAGATACCCCTGGGGGTATCTTGGTTCAAGCCGGCTTTCGTGCAAAAATCCGGTTAAATGTCACAGCCATCAGAGCACTCTATGCACAACCCCTTTGGCGAGTTGATCGGCCTGAAGATTCAGCAGCAGAGCAATAACAGCAGCACACTGACACTGGATGTCACACCGCCTCTGCTCAACCCGCATCATGTTGTTCACGGCGCCGTGCTTTACGCACTAGCGGATACCGGAATGGGCGCCGCGCTCTACCCGAGCCTGAACGCGGGCGAGCTGTGCGCCACCATTGAAATCAAAATGACCTACTTTGCCCCGGTTTTCGACGGCCACCTGGTTTGCCACACACAGGTGATTAATCGGGGTAAGAAGGTCGCTTATCTGGAGTCCGAGCTTAAACAGGGCGACAAGCTGGTCGCCAAAGCCAGCGGTAATTACGCCATATTCACACCCTCCGCCAAGCGGCAATAAGCTCCCGACCCGGCGCTCTTCGGAGTATCCACTTACTCGGCAACAGTGGCCATTCTGCGACGCTCTGATTAAACTGCAGCGCTCACAGGAGACCCCCATGACAGAACAAAGCAATCCGGGCCCACTGGCGGGCATTCGTGTACTGGAACTCGGCCAATTGCTGGCCGGCCCCTTCACTGCGTCTATCCTTGGCTATTTCGGCGCCGACATCATCAAGGTCGAGCCCCCGGAGGGCGATCAGATACGTCGCTGGCGCATCGTCAAAGACGATACCGCCCTGTGGTGGTACAGCCTGGGCCGCAACAAGCAGTCCATCGTAATCGACCTGAAAAGCGAAGAAGGCCGGGCACTGGTAAAAGAACTGGCCAACGAGTGTGACGTATTGATCGAAAACTTCCGCCCCGGTGTGATGGAGAACTGGGGACTGGGCCCGGAAGATTTGAAAGCCACCAACCCGGAGCTGATCTACACCCGCATTTCCGGCTACGGCCAGACCGGCCCCTACTCCACCAAGCCCGGCTTTGCCTCGGTGTGCGAGGGCATCAGCGGTTTCCGCTTTCTGAACGGCTTCCCCGATGAAGCGCCGGTACGGCCCAATCTCAGCATCGGCGACAGCATTGCCTCCCTGCACGCGGTGATTGGCATTCTGATGTCGCTTACCGCCAAGCTGCGCAACCGCGCCTCGGGTCAGGTGGTAGACGTCGCCCTGTACGAATCCATGTTCAACCTGCTGGAAGGGGTTATTCCCGAATACAGCGGCGCCGGGGTTATCCGCCAACCTTCCGGCACCACCGTGACCGGCATTGTTCCCACCAACACCTACCGCTGCGAAGACGGCAAGTTTGTGGTGATCGGCGGCAACGGCGACTCTATCTTCAAGCGTCTGATGATCGCCATTGGCCGCGACGATATGGCTAACGACCCCGAGCTGGCGGATAACGCAGGCCGGGTGACCCATGAGCGAACCATCGACAAGGTACTGGCAAGCTGGTGCTCCAGCCTGCCCTCCAAAACGGTTATCGCCACACTGGAAGAGGCCCGGGTACCG
>JBFHCW010000271.1:0-3446 GCA_041585035.1 Litorivivens sp. | reverse complement strand
CGGCTGGCATCACCAAGGGGGGGGACGGCGCAAGCATCCAAATCGAAGCGGGTACCACCCTGGCTTTCCAATCCAGCGATGACTACATGGTGATTAACCGCGGCTCGCAGATCATTGCAGAAGGCGAGATGAACGCCCCCATTACGATCACGTCAGTATCAGACGCTGTAGAAGATGCTGTTGGCGCTGAGGATGTGCAGCAGTGGGGTGGCTTGATCATTAACGGCTTCGGTGTCACCAACAAATGTTCTTACAGCGGCTCCTTTGCGAATGACAACCTGGCGACCAGCGACTGTCATGTTGCCGCTGAAGGTAAGGCGGGCGCCGGCCAGACGCATTACGGCGGTGACAACAACGAAGATAGCTCGGGCACTTTAAAATACTTCATTGTTAAGCACACCGGTTTTGAAGTTGAGGAAGACAATGAGCTGAACGGTATTTCTTTCAATGCCGTTGGATCAGGTACGACTGTTGATTACCTGCAGGCCTACGCAACTTACGACGATGGCATCGAGTTCTTTGGCGGTGCGGTAAACGTGGGTCACTACATCGGCCTGTACGTGCGTGACGACTCTATCGATATTGATGAGGGCTACCGCGGCACGATCGACTACGCACTGGTTATTCAGTCTGAGACTGACGGCAACCGCTGTGTAGAGTCTGACGGTATCGGCAGCTACTCAAGCAAAGACCAAGCAACCATTGATGACTTCATCGCTCGCGGCTTGAACTCGCAAGCAACGATTAAAAACCTGACCTGTATTGTGTCGGCGACAGAAGTCAGCGGTCAGCCAAATGGCACCGGCAGCCATGATCCCGGCCAGGGCATGCGTATTCGTGAAGCGCATTTTCCAATCATTCAAAATGCCTTGATCACTACCGCTTACAAAGGCGATGTAAAGCTGGCCGATGACGATTACAACTACTGTGTGCGTATCGATAACGAAGGCTTGCAAGCGGCTCAGGATGGCGATCTGAAAATCGAGAGCAGCATCATTGCTTGTCAGGATCTGACAGACGGCAGCGATTTGCCGGGCGGCATGACACAGCTGCAGTTCTTGCAGGCCAGCAACGATACCTACCAGTCACTGGAGGCCGGTGAAGACCCCACTGCAGACGCGAACGCCAATCTGGAAATCCTGAAAGGTTTCTACTCGCTGCCCCTGGCTGACATGAAAGTCGGTGGCGCAGCCCCAACCGTGACGCCTGCCGGTGGTCGCGCCTTTATCGGCGCAGTCACCGAAGACGACGACTGGACGGCGGGTTGGGCCTACGGCCTGGACCCCGCTAACCGCGGCCAAGGTCTGTGGTTCGAATAAGCGCAGACAGAGCATAACGCCAAAGCCGTAAAACAGAGGGCGCCTTACGGCGCCCTTTCTGTTGAAGACAGGTCAAATACGAGTAGGTCTTTACCGATGAAAAAGCAGATGATTAAAAAGGGGCTGCTGCCGGCATTTAGCCTGAGCGCTCTTAGTCTCGCCGTCTCGGCGGTGGCACAGGAGGCCGACAGCGACCTCGGTTTTAATAAGCCGCTGGAAGAAGTGGTCGTCGTGGGTCGCTTGAAAAGCAGCGCCGAAAATCTGGTGATTGAACGACTGGAGCAAGAAGTCGCGGTCGACTTTCTGGGGGCCGAGGCCATCGGCCGTATCGGTGATTCAACCGTTGCGGCCGCGCTGCGCCGCGTACCCGGTGTTACCTTAGTGGATGACAAATTTGTTTTTGTTCGCGGCCTGGGGGAGCGCTATTCCAGTACATTGCTGAACGGTGCGGTGGTTCCCTCGCCAGACCTTACCCGCAGTGTTATTCCGCTGGATATTTTCCCAACCTCCATCGTTGAAAGCCTGGCTGTTCAAAAGGTGCACTCCTCTGACATGCCGGCGGCCTTTGGCGGCGGTAATGTGGATATCCGCAGCAAGGGCATTCCCAGCGGTCTGGTGTTCAGCATTGAGATCGGCACGGACTACAACAGTGCGTCTGACGGGGCTCTGCTGACCTACAAAGGCGGCAGTGACGATGTTTACGGCAATGACGATGGCACGCGAGCGCTTTCCCACAAGCTCAAGCAAGCGCTGCGTCAGTACGGCGGCAGCCTTGACCGCAACGATATTCTCGCCGAGATGCGCCAGTCAAACCCTAACGCGACCCTGGCCGATGCCGAACAGCGTAACCGTGAATTGGCGTTGAACCTGTATCGCAATATCGACATCTACGAAACCGATGACGACGATAACTTCTCTGCTGAAGTCAACGCCGGTAACCGTTTCTATCTTGGCGACGCTGAAGAGATTGAGTTTGGCGTATTGGCCGGGTTGTCCTATGACCGCAGCTGGCGCAACAAGTCGTCGGAAGTGCGCTCCGTATCCGACGAGGATGAAGCCGAGTTCAAAAACGAGACAACGCAGAACACCTCGATTGCCGCCAACCTGAATTTTGGCTTGCGCTTGAATGAAGATCACTCGCTGGAAACAACGAGCCTCTATCTGCGCAACACCGATGATAAAACCTCAATCACCGATAGTTATGATAACGATCAGCCCGTGGGTGGGGATATCTCGGACCGTCAGTTTAAAATTCGTTTTGAGCAGCGTGAGTTGGTGGTCAATCAAATCCGCGGTGAACATACCTTCGGTGAGTTCAGTCGCGAGCAGTTGGGCTGGGAGCAATTGGCCTTTGCCGAGGGCTTGAGCTTTAACTGGTTCTACTCAGACAGTGAATCGACCACGGAGATTCCCAACGAAGTTGCCGTGCAGACGCGCCATGTAGAAGGCCCGAATGGCAGCACCACTGTTGCCGCAAATGCGACCGCCGCCGATTACCGCTTTACCGACCTCCAGGATGAAGTTGAGAGCTACGGCTGGGAAGTAAAAATGCCGTTCTCTAGCATGGATTGGCAAGTTGAGCTGAGCGGTGGTAACGAGTATTGGGAAAAGGCGCGCAGCTATCGCCAGACTCAGTTTGGTTTGGGCTCGGTTGATGCGCCGGATTCGGTGCGCAGCGGTCCCCTGGATCGTGTCTACAGCGACGCGAATATTCTCGACCCCAACAATGGTTATCAAATCCAGGTGGCCGGCAGTAACTCCGAAAGTTACCTCGCCGCCAACCGCGTTGATGCCTACTACGGTAAGCTCGACGTTACCTGGCAGGATACCTGGCGCGTCGTTGCCGGTTTGCGCTACGAAGACTACCAGCAGGTGGGTTTGACCTGGGACCCCCTCGACTTTGATGGCATTCCGGTGGTGAGCAATGAGTCCGGTGGTCAGCAGGCGATTATCGACGAGCTCGAAAATGCCGTCTTCACCGACGATGATACCTTCGCCTCGCTGGCGGCAACCTACATGCTGCCCGGCTTCTGGGCCGAGGACTTCCAGCTGCGCTTTGGCTACAGTGAAACAACGGTTCGCCCGGATCTGCGTGAAATTGCTGACTCCAGCTACGTGGACCCGGTG
>JBFHCW010000270.1:0-3446 GCA_041585035.1 Litorivivens sp. | reverse complement strand
GGTACCAATCATCAGCGACAGCGTGTAGGCAAACATATTCAGTTTGCTGAGCCGCTCCTGGGTGGTGTACTGATCAAAACCCAAATCCACCAGAATCAGATCGAGCTTGTCCAGCAGATAGGTATCGCTGCCCACCAGGGTGCCGCCAAGACCGAGTTGCGGCAGGGGGCTGCCGGTGAGGTTGAGCGAAATAAAAATCGCCGGAATGGTAAAGGCAAAAATCAGCACGCAGTATTGGGCAATCTGGGTATAGGTAATGCCCTTCATGCCGCCGAGCACCGCATAGATGAAGACGATGCCCATCCCCACATACAGGCCAATAGCGTAGTCCACTTCCAGAAAGCGGGAGAAGGCAACACCGACGCCTTTCATCTGCCCAATAACATAAGTGACCGAACAGACAATCAGGCAGATCACCGCCACAATACGCGCCGTGCGCGAGTAGTAGCGCTCACCGATAAACTCAGGCACGGTGAACTTGCCGAACTTGCGCAGGTAGGGCGCCAGAAACATCGCCAACAGCACAAAGCCACCGGTCCAGCCCATCAGAAAGACCGAGCCGCCATAGCCCATATAGGCAATGAGCCCGGCCATGGAAATAAACGACGCCGCGCTCATCCAGTCGGCAGCGGTGGCCATGCCGTTGGCGACAGGGTGAATACCACCGCCGGCCACATAGAATTCCTGGGTGGATCCGGCCCGCGACCAGATAGCGATACCGATATATAAGGCGAAGGTACTGCCGACGACGAGGTAGGTCAGCGTTTGCAGGTCCATCTGTTACTCCTCGTGCACGTGGTATTTTTTGTCGAGCCGCCCCATCAGGTGGGCGTAGACAAAAATCAGAATCACGAAGGTATAAATAGAGCCCTGCTGGGCAAACCAGAAGCCGAGTTTGTAGCCACCGAGCCGGAACTGGTTGAGCCAGTCGGCAAAAAGAATACCGCAACCAAAAGAAACGAAGAACCAGATAAGCGAAAGCGCGAACATCAAGCGCAGGTGTTCTCGCCAGTAGGCTTTGGCGTGATCTTCAGATTGAAAGGCCATCGGGCTGCCCCGGTTATTGTTTGGGACAGCTTAAGGGAGAGCGGAGTAAAACCCAACTACCCTCACTCCGACCCTATCCCGAAGGGAGAGAGACAGAGTGAGGGATCTGGTTACAGCGAGAGCACTTTCTCGCCGCGTGCAATACCGGATACACCACTGCGCACCACTTCCAGAATGGCGGCGTCACCCACGGCCTCCAGAAAGGAGTCGAGCTTGTCGGAAGCGCCGGTCACCTGAATGGTGTACACCGTCGGGCCGACATCGACAATCTGACCGCGGAAGATATCGGTGCAGCGCTTGATCTCGGCGCGCTGGGCACCTGTGGCCCGCACCTTGACCAGCATCAGCTCGCGCTCGATGTGCACGCCTTCGCTCAGATCCACCAGCTTGACCACGTCGACCAGACGGTTCAGGTGCTTGGTGATCTGCTCGATTTTGTGGTCATCGCCCACGGTGGTGAGGGTCAGGCGCGACATGGTCTCGTCTTCCGTCGGCGCCACGTTGAGCGTCTCAATGTTATAGCCGCGCTGAGAAAACAGACCAACCACCCGCGACAGAGCACCGGGCTCGTTTTCCAAAAGTACTGAAATTATCCGTCGCATCAGGTTCGCTCCGTCTTGCTCAACCACATATCACGCATGGAGCCGTTCGGCGCCACCAGCATCGGGTAAACGTGCTCGTGGGGGTCTACGTGAATGTCCATAAACACCAGGCGATCTTTCATCGCCATCACTTCTTTCAAGGCACCTTCCAGATCGGCCTTTTTGTCAACGCGAATACCCACGTGACCATAGGCTTCGGCCAGCTTGCAGAAATCCGGCAGCGAGTTTTCGTAGGTGCTCTCGGCATAGCGGCTTTCGTACTGCATGTCCTGCCACTGTTTGACCATACCCAGATAACCGTTGTACAGATTCAGGATCTTCACCGGAATGTTGTACTGGGTGCAGGTCGACAGCTCCTGAATATTCATCTGGATACTGCCTTCACCGGTCACGCAGACCACGTCAGAATCCGGATAGGCCAGCTTGACCCCCATCGCTGACGGCAGACCAAAGCCCATCGTGCCCAGACCACCGGAGTTGATCCAGCGACGCGGATGCTTAAAGCGGTAGTACTGGGCCGCGTACATCTGGTGCTGGCCGACATCCGAGGTCACATAGGCCTCGCCGTTGGTCACCTTGCACAGAGTATCGATAACTTCCTGCGGCTTAATCAGATCGGTAGAGGTGTCATAGCGCGGCTTGGTCCAGAGACCGTGGGCGTCGCGCCACTCGTCAATTTGTTGCCACCATACACCCAGCGCATTCGCATCCGGCAGGGTCTTGTCCGCCTTGCGCGCTTCACGCACCAGGCTCAGCATTTCCGCCAGCACCGAATCTACCGGCCCGACAATGGGCACATCAGCGGCGATGGTTTTTGAAATCGACGCCGGGTCGATATCGATGTGAATCACCTTGGCACTGGGGCAGAACTTGCTCGGGGTATTGGTGACCCGGTCGTCAAACCGCGCGCCAACCGCCAGAATCACATCACTGTGATGCATGGCGTTGTTGGCTTCGTAAAAGCCGTGCATGCCGAGCATGCCCAGGAACTGACGATCGTCGCCGGGAAAACCGCCCAGCCCCATCAGGGTATTGGTGACCGGGTAGTTCAGCTCATGCGCCAGCTCGGTCAAAACGCCAGAGGCATTGCCCTGCACCACACCGCCACCGGTATAGATAACCGGGCGCTTGGCTTCCAGCAGCAGCTGAACCGCTTTTTTGATCTGACCGGAGTGACCGCGCGTTGCCGGCGTGTAGGAACGCATTTTGACCGACTTGGGATAGCGGTACTCGAACTTGTCCACGGGGTTGGTGATGTCCTTGGGCAGATCGATCACCACAGGACCGGGACGTCCGGTTGAGGCCAGATAAAAGGCCTTCTTGATGGTTTCCGGAATGTCCTGCGCTCTTTTCACCATAAAGCTGTGCTTCACGATGGGGCGGGAAATGCCGACCATGTCGGTTTCCTGAAAGGCATCTTCGCCAATCAGGTGGGACGCAACCTGCCCCGACAGCACCACCATGGGAATGGAGTCCATGTAGGCGGTGGCAATACCGGTAATCGCATTGGTGGCACCCGGGCCGGAGGTGACCAGCACCACGCCGGGCTTACCGGTCGCGCGGGCGTAGCCATCCGCGGCATGCGTCGCAGCCTGCTCATGGCGCACCAGAATATGGGGCACCTTGCAGTTCTGGAACAGGGAATCATAAATATGGAGTACGGCCCCACCGGGGTAGCCGAAAATAAACTCAACGCCTTCGTCTTCGAGGGCGCGGGCGATCATATCACCGCCGGATAACAATTCCACGGAACAGTCCTCTTGATTGTCTGAATCAGTTGCACGAACAACCATTCAT
>JBFHCW010000269.1:0-3447 GCA_041585035.1 Litorivivens sp. | reverse complement strand
CTGGAATTGCCGGTATTGGGCCGTATGTTCTCCCGCACCCTGGGGTGGGTTCTGAGAGCTCCTCGCCTCACCATGCTATTGATTTTTTTGTTGCCGATAATGGGCTTCATCCAGGGTTCCAAACTGCCTGAGCAATTCTTTCCCGTTTCAGACCGGGATATGCTCAATATGGAGCTGTATTTGCCTGCAGCGGCGGGCATAGAATCGACCCTGGAAGCGACCCGTCGCCTGTCTAAAGTCATTAACCGGCATGAGGATATTATTGGCCTGAATTGGTTTGTGGGCAGCAGCGCGCCCTCGTTTTACTACAACCTGAAGCAGGGTAAAGACGGCGCCCAGAACTACGCCCAGGCAATGATCACTACCACCGACTACCGCGCGGCCAACCGGCTGGTCAGTGTTCTGCAACGCGAAATTGACAGTGCCTTTCCCGAATATCAGGTACTGGTGCGTCGTCTTGAGCAGGGGCCTCCGGCGGATGCGCCAGTGGAGCTGCGCTTGATGGGTTCGAGTGTGGAACAGCTCAAGGACGTTGGCGAACAGTTGCGTCGTATAGCACTGGCCACCGAGGACGTGGTGCACGTGCGCGATTCCTTGAGTGAGGTTGTACCCAAGGTCTGGTTGCAGGTTGATCCGGTTAAAACCCGTGTCGGTGGTGCCGCTCCCACAGATCTGTCCGCCAAACTGCAGGCAGACTTAAACGGTATTCAGCGGGGTTCCTTGCTGGAGGCCACTGAACAGTTGCCGGTTCGAGTTCGGGTCGAAGGCATTTCCGCAGTGGCGGTTGATGAGCTGGATTTGCTGCCGATGAATCTTGCCAAAGGGCCCCGGCCGCTGATGGCTATTGCTGACACCGAGCTTCGTCCCGCCCAGGCCCAGATTACACGGCGCGATGGTCAGCGGGTGAACAAAGTCGAAGTCTATATTCGCGATGGCGTATTGCCCTCGGTAGTGCTCGCGCGTTTACGGCAGGCATTGGACAACGAGGGTTTTGAACTGCCAGCCGGTGTGCAGATGCAGATTGGTGGCGAAAGTGAAAACCGCGACAAGGCGCTGTCGAAACTGCTTTCCAGCGTCAGCCTGATTGTGGTGCTGATGGTGGTGGCGGTATTGATGGCCTTCAATTCGCTGCGCTTTACGCTGGTGATCTTTGTCGTGGCCGGTCAGGCTGCGGGGCTCGGTATGTTAAGCCTGTCCTTTAGCAGCTTCCCCTTTGGTTTTACGTCCATCGTTGCCTTGATGGGTTTGATTGGTCTGGCGGTCAATGCGGCGATAATCATTCTTACTGAGCTTAAGGCTAATCCGCGGGCCATGGCGGCGGATCGTGAGGCGATTATCGCCTCTGTCGGGGAGTGTACCCGTCATATCACCTCAACCACGATTACTACGGTGGCGGGGCTGTTGCCGCTCATCATGGGGGGCGGGGGCTTCTGGCCACCCTTTGCCATTGTATTGGCGGGTGGCACCGTATTGGCTACCATTCTGTCGCTGTATTTTGTGCCGGCGGCCTTTCTGGTGCTGCGCAAACCTTTCTTGCTGACACTGCTACAACGTGAGAGCAATAAAAAACAGCATGCCGCGGATGAAGATCGCCCGACATTGGTTGTAAACCAATAACAGTAAACGCTAATGGACAGTCAGTGATCTGGTGCGTTGTCGCTCTGACTGTCCAGAAATTCCCGGTATTTATCGAGATCAGTACGCACCATGCTCCAGCACAGCGCCAGAATGCTCGCGTCATCGATAAACCCGAAAAAGGGCAGCAGGTCGGGTATCAGGTCCAAAGGGTTTAACACATACAGCAGCGCCGCGACGATGGCGGCAATACTGGCCCAGGGGATTTCCCGGTAGCGACGGGTGGAGTAATCGCGCAACAGGGAATAGGCGGTGTCGATATCGTCGATGAAGGGGCGCAAACGGTCGCTGGATTGGACCCGCTCCTGCAGGGCGGGCCAGCGTGAAAGTAGTCGTGTGACGTCGGCCTTCTCTACTTTGGCGGCATCCTCTTCCAGTCGTTTTTTAGACATCAGATCTCTACCGTAATCGCTTCAATAACGGCCGTTGCCTGCTTGCGGGCGGCATCGGTCGACTCTCCGCGGGCCAGGGCTACCCCCATCCGGCGCTTGCCAGTGACCTCGGGTTTGCCGAACAGACGTAAATCCGTATCCGGCGCCTGCAGGGCGTGATTGAGGTTGCCATAGCGCAAACGATTGGATTCGCCCTCTATCAAAAGCACGGCTGATGCTGAGGGCCCGTGTTGGCGAATGACCGGCACAGGCAGGCCGAGAATGGCGCGCGCATGCAGGGCAAATTCTGAGAGGTCCTGTGAGATCAGGGTAACAAGACCGGTATCGTGAGGCCGGGGCGATACTTCGCTGAAATAGACCTCGTCACCTTTGATAAACAGCTCTACCCCAAAAATTCCCCAGCCACCGAGAGCTTCTGTCACCCGCGCGGCAATATCCTGGCTCTTTTTCAGCGCAACTGGCGACATGGCTTGGGGTTGCCAGGACTCCTGATAGTCGCCATCTTGCTGGCGGTGGCCGATGGGTTCACAGAAACTGACGCCACCACTGTGGCGCACCGTCAGCAGGGTGATTTCGTAGTCAAAATCGACGAAACCTTCGACAATCACGCGACCGGCGCCGGCGCGGCCACCTTCCTGGGCGTATTGCCAGGCCGGCGTGATATCGTCTGCGGAGCGAACCAGGCTTTGCCCCTTGCCTGACGAGCTCATAATGGGTTTGACCACGCAGGGCATACCAATGGCTTCAACGGCGCTCTGATAGTCTTCGATTGTGTCAGCAAAGCGAAAGGGCGACGTAGCAATACCCAGCTCTTCGGCGGCCAGCCGGCGGATGCCTTCGCGGTTCATGGTCAGCTGGGCGGCGCGAGCCGAGGGAATAACGGTAAAACCTTCGTTTTCCAGTGCAACCAGCCGGTCGGTAGCGATAGCCTCGATTTCCGGCACAATCAGATGCGGCGATTCTTTGCGGACTAACGCTTCCAGTGCGTCGCCATCAAGCATCGACAGGGTGTAAGAGCGGTCGGCAACCTGCATGGCAGGGGCGTTGTCGTAGCGGTCGGCGGCAATGACCTCACAGCCCAAACGCTGCAATTCAATAACCACTTCCTTGCCCAGTTCGCCAGAACCCAGCATCAATACCCGTGTGGCCGTATCCGAAAAGGGCGTGCCGATTATCGTCATAAGGCGTTGTTTCCTTGTGAAATCAGAGAGTGCGTTGTCTGGCGCTATTCAAGCCTGTTAACAGGGCGTTGCGCAAGTCTCGCGGGTCAACGATTTCATCGAAGGCCATATTGTCGGCGGTGCTCCACGATGCGCTGGATTCCAGCTCCTGCATCCGTTTGGCGGTGGCTTCGTCCATGCGCGCCGCCTGATCGCCACCCCGGGTGGGCATGCCGCCGAGCATAACGCCGGGAAGGCCT
>JBFHCW010000268.1:0-3463 GCA_041585035.1 Litorivivens sp. | reverse complement strand
GGGAGATGCCTTTCGAGCCAGCCGGCGCATCGGGCAACTTCGCCAGCACCAGGTGGATGATGTTTTCGGTCAGGTCGTGCTCACCGCCGGTAATGAAGATCTTGTTACCGGTGATGCTGTAGCTGCCGTCCGCCTGCGGTTCGGCCTTGGTGCGAATCATGCCAAGATCGGTGCCGGCGTGGGCCTCGGTCAGACACATGCTGCCCGCCCATTTGCCGGAGTACATATTGGGCAGGTATTTCTGTTTCAGCTCTTCGCTGGCATGGTTGGCCATGGCCAGCGCCGCACCGGAGGTCAGCGAAAGATAGAGGCCGAGCGCGATGTTCGAGCCATAGCTCATTTCCTCGAACATCAGCACCAGCATTTTGGGGATAACCTGGCCGCCGTATTCGGGGTCGCCCGCAAGCGCACCCCAACCACCTTCGGCCACTTCCTTGAAGGCCTCCGGGTAGCCTTTCGGCGTTGTGACAACCGTGTCGTTCCAGCTTACACCTTCCTCATCACCGCTGCGATTGAGCGGCGAGAGCAGGTTCTCGCTGATTTTCGCAGCCTCGTCGAGAATGGCATCGGCCAGTTCCCGGTTAACCTCATCCAGGCCCAGCTTGGCCCAGATGGATTCAGCGTTGAAAACTTCATGCAATATAAATTGCATGTCTCGTACAGGGGCTTTGTAATCCGGCACGGTTGTCCTCCGTTGGTATAAATTAAAAGGCGAACTCGTCTACATCCATCGACATCAGGTTGTCCGCGCCGCTGAGCATGCTCAGCTTATGGCTCTCGGTACGCGGCAACAGACGCTGGAAGTAAAACTGCGCAGTTTTGAGCTTGGACGCCATAAAGCTATCGCCCTCGCTGCCCCCAAGTGCGAGCTCGGCCATTTGAGCCCACATATAAGCGAGCGCAACGTAGCCAGAGTACATCAGATAATCAACCGAGGCAGCACCCACTTCGTCAGGATTCTTCATGGCTTTCTCACCGATTTGCATGGTGATATCGCCCCATTCCTTGTTCAAAGCAGCCAGCGGCTCGACAAACTCCGCCATGGCCGGGTTGTCTTTCTGCGACTCACAGTACTTGTGAATGATCTTGGTCAGTGTCATCAGTGCCTGACCGCCGGTGCCCATGATCTTGCGACCCAGCAAGTCGAGAGCCTGAATGCCTGTGGTGCCTTCGTACAGGGTGGAGATACGCAGGTCACGGACAATCTGTTCCATGCCCCACTCACCGATATAACCGTGGCCACCGTATATCTGCATGCCGTAGTTCGCCACTTCCAGACCGGTCTCGGTCACAAAGGCTTTGGCGATGGGCGTCAGCAGGTGCAGCAGGTCGTCAGCTTCCTTGCGCTCTTCTTCAGAAGCGCCACAGTTGGCCTTGTCCACCACCATCAGAATCCAGTACAGGAAGGCGCGGCTGCCTTCGGTAAAGGCTTTCTGGGTCAGCAGCATGCGACGCACATCGGGGTGAACGATGATGGGATCCGCTGCACCATCCGGGTTTTTCGGGCCGGACAGAGACCGCATTTGCAGGCGCTCGCGAGCGTATTCCAGGCCACCCTGATAGGACAGCTGACCGAGACACAGCCCCTGCATGGCAGTACCCATACGAGCGGTGTTCATCATCACAAACATGTAAGTGAGGCCCTTGTTCTCCTCACCGATCATGTAGCCAGTCGCGCCATCAAAGTTCAGTACCGCTGTGGCCGAACCCTTGATACCCATTTTGTGCTCGATAGAGCCACAGGTTACGCCATTGCGATCGCCCAGGGAGGAATCTTCATGGGCAATGAACTTCGGCACCAGGAACAGAGAAATCCCTTTGGTGCCTTCCGGTGCGCCTTCAGTGCGGGCCAGCACCAGATGAATAATGTTCTCCGCCATGTCGTGCTCGCCGGAGGAGATGAAAATTTTGGTACCGGTAATGGCGTAGGTGCCGTCGCCGTTATCTTTGGCCTTGGTGCGTGACAGACCGACATCGGAACCGGCATGAGGTTCGGTCAGACACATGGTACCGGTCCAGGTACCGTCTACCATTTTCGGCAGATAGCGGGTCTGCTGCATTTCGTTGCCGTACTCTTCGAGTACGCGCGCGGCAGAACTGGACAGCCCGGGGTACATGCTCCAGGACCAGTTGGCGCCACCCATCATGTCGGACAGCAACAGGCCCACAGAAGGAGGAAGGCCCTGGCCGCCAAATTCAGCTCGCGCACTGACACTGGTCCAGCCAGATTCGCAGTACTGCTGATAAGCTTCCTTGAAGCCTTCCGGCGTGGTCACGCCGTCTTCACTCCAGGTACAACCCTGCTGATCACCGATCTGGTTCAGCGGCGCGATCACTTCCTCAGCAAACTTGGCACCTTCATTCAGAATGGCATCCAGCAAATCAGGCGTCACTTCCTCGCGGTCAGCCAGCGTGGGGTAGTGCTGATCCACTTTCAGCAGATCATTCAGCACAAACTGCATATCGCGTAACGGAGCTTTGTATAAGGGCATGGCTCTTACCTCAATATTCGTGGCAGGAGAACAACTCAACCGCCAATGTTGACGGCGAGTATATTAGGCAAATCGATTACCCCATTGCAAGAGATTTGCTGTCAAATTCACCCTTTAGAGGTGTTACGCCTTGATTTTCAATATGTTACGAATCTACGCAATTACTCGTATACGTGCGGATTGGCGCGATTTATCAATAAATCAAGGTTCAATCCGGCCGGTAAAGCGCCAAAATGATGGCTGGGGGACTGACACCGACCCGCCAGAAAAGCTTCCGCAATGGCCGGGTTGGGACCGCGCAGCAACAGCGACCCTTGCAGGCTCAGGCCAAGCAGCTCCGCCAGACGCCGGGCCGAGGATTCATCCGCCGACGACAGTTCGTGCTTGAGATTGTCCACCACCGCGTCCTGGCGCGGATCAAGATTGGCTGTCGTCAGCAGTTCCGCCATCCAGGCATCCACCACCTCAGGGCTGCGCTGCATGGCGCGGCGCACATCCAGCGCCTGGATGTTACCTGAGCCTTCCCAGATGGCGTTGATCGGCGCCTCGCGATACAGACGCGGCATGATGCAGTTTTCCATCACCCCGTTGCCGCCGATGCATTCCATGGCTTCGTAGGCATGCTGGGCCGTGCGTTTGCAGATCCAGTATTTGCCAACCGCTGTGCCCAGACGCAGTAGCAACTGATCCTGTTCGCTGCCGCGGTCCAGCGCTTGCGCCATGCGAAAGGTCATCGCCAGCGAGCCCTCGACCTCCAGCTGAAGATCAGCCAGCACATTGCGCATGATCGGCTGGTCTATCAAGCGCTTGCCGAAGGCCTCTCGCTGACTGACGTGGTGGGCAGCCTGCACGACCGCCTGACGCTGCCCGGCGCTGGAGCCGATCATGCAGTCAAAGCGAGTCATCGCCACCATCTGAATAATGGCCGGCACGCCGCGCCCGACATCACCCACCAGCCAACCGAGAGCGCC
>JBFHCW010000267.1:0-3463 GCA_041585035.1 Litorivivens sp. | reverse complement strand
GCAACGATCGCAAAGCTGATCAAGGACTTTCCGGAAGGACAGATTGGCATTGTCGATGGCGGCAAGCTGGTTGGCATGGCGCTGACCGTGCAGGTGGACTACGAGCAGTTCAGTAACCCCCATGCCTACGACGATCTGATTGGTCATCGCAATCAGATCCTGAACAACGCCAAAGGTGACGCCATATACGGGCTGGACGTGCTGATCGACCCGGACTATCGCGGCTTTCGCCTTGGCCGGCGCTTGTACGATGCGCGCAAGGAACTGTGCCGCCAGTACAACCTACGCGCCATACTTGCCGGTGGGCGAATACCCAACTACCACAAGTATCAGAACGAAATGTCTCCGGCGGAGTACATCGAAAAGGTCGATCACAAACAGATTTACGATCCGATCCTGACCTTTCAGTTATCCAACGATTTTCAGGTAACCCGGCTGCTCCACAAGTACCTGCCCGAAGACGAGCAGTCCATGGGCTATGCCACCTTGCTGGAATGGAGCAATATCTTCTTTGCGCCGGAAGAGGCAGTGTTGCACACGCCTCGCACCACCGTGCGGGTAGGCGCGGTGCAATGGCAGATGCGAAGTGTCGGCTCTGCCGAAGAACTGCTGTCGCAGGTGGAATATTTTGTCGATACCGTGTCGGACTACCAAAGCGACTTCATTCTCTTCCCGGAGTTTTTTAACGCACCCTTGATGGGCTTGGCCGATGACGACCGTCAGGTAGAAGCGATCCGCTACCTTGCGAAATTCACCGAGCTGTTTCGCGACAAGATGTCCCATATGGCCGTGTCCTATAACACCAATATCATTACGGGCTCGATGCCCTTGCTGGAAAACGACAGGATCTACAATGTCTCCTACCTGTGTCGTCGCGACGGCACGATCGGCGAGCAGCGCAAACTGCATATGACGCCGCACGAGCGCTGGGACTGGGTGATGGTCGGTGGTGACAAGCTGAAAGTGTTTGATACCGATGCCGGTCGGGTTGCCATTCTTATCTGCTACGACTGTGAGTTTCCGGAGCTGGGTCGGCTGCTGGCCGAACAGGACGTAGAAATCTTGTTTGTACCGTTCTGGACTGACACCAAAAACGGCTATCTCAGAGTGCGGCACTGCGCCCAGGCCCGTGCCATTGAAAATGAGTGTTACGTGGTTATCGCCGGTAGCGTGGGCAATCTGCCGCAGGTGGACAGCCTGGATGTCCAGTACGCGCAGTCGGCGGTGCTGACGCCGTCAGACTTTGCCTTCCCCCACGATGCGGTCTTGAACGAAGCCACCCCGAATACCGAGATGCTGCTGTTTTCCGACCTCGACCTGGACAAGCTCAAAGTGCTGCACAATGAGGGCACGGTGATGAACCTGAAAGATCGCCGACTTGACCTGTATCAGGTGCATATGCCGGGCGCGGAGGTGGAAGTGGATACGCCGCGCTAGCGGCGTGTCTTGAGGTCAGGGCTGATGGGCCTGTTTAGATCGCCCCGCTGTTCAGACTCCGTTCCCTCCGACCAACCTTGCTCTGCCTATATGCCGCGTAATTCGATGATTTGCGTGGGGGCTGCTGTTATTGAAAAGTACCTTTCAAAACAGCAGCGCCCTTATAGCGGATGACCAACTCTTCACCGCCGGCTATTTTGGGGAATTCAACGCCCTCGTCGCCCCAGTGGTCGAATTCTGCTTCCTTGTTACGCTTGACCGCGACCTGGGCTAATCTGTTTCCGTCGATATAGAAATCCAGAAGCTCGCCGGCTTCCAGAAAAAGATCGTCCAGCTCAATTTCAATATGGTCGGGGCTGCCATTCTTGAAGATCGCATAGCGCGCTTCCGGCCTACAGTGTTTAAAGCGCTCGTCGAGTATCTCCAAATTGGCCGTAAAGCTCTTGGCTACGACGCCGCCTTTGCCTTTTCCGAAAACAAGAACTAGCAGAAAAGCGACTAGTAAATACCACCAGTGAAATTCCAGAAAATAATCCATTCCCTACCCTTGGCCATGCAGGCGGTTGGTGGCGTCAGATTCTTTCAGGCCCGCTCAAAATGAACGGTTTGGAAGTGGGGGTTTTCCACGCACGCCTCCAATATCGAAATCTCATCCAGAACCACGAGTGTGTGTTCGCCACCGCTGTCGATCTCTATACATTCCTGCCTTTGCGTATTGCGTGCTGTATCGATTCCCGCGCCTTTGATGACGGCACCTGATCGCAACGTTAATTTCAGCGGGTATCGAAAGGTGCAGGCTATCTCGATGTAATCGTGCTGTTCGCAACTGATCATAGTCGTCCCTCTCCGGGAGAGGCTGTAAGGGGGCGAGGTGACATGGGCCCCAGTTCACTCCTTTTACAACAGAGCCCTGCAAGAGGGTGGAAGAGTCGACCCTCTTACTAAGGAGGCGTGTTCCCGGCTAGCACCACTCAAGCGCGATCGTTTTGTTCTTGGCGGATTGGCTTGCCAGCTCCTGAGCGCGCTCGCCGAATTTGGCTTCCACTTGATCACGCTTCAGTTTCAGAGTCGGCGTCATCATGCCGTTGTCTATCGACCAGGGTTCACGCGACACGATCACCGCACCGATGCGGGCGTGTTTCTCGATCGTGTTATTCACTTTCTCGGTCTGTTCAAGGAGCGCTTTTTCAATCGCCTCTTTCGGTTGTTCTGCGGCAGCGGGGGACAGCACGCAGGTCATCACCGTTTTGGAATAGCCGCGGCCTAGCAAGCAGAGCTGCTCCACGTAATGACATTCAGCAAAGGCATCCTCAATGGGCGGTGGCGCCACAAACTTGCCCTGCACCGTTTTGAAATAGTCTTTGACCCGGCCGGTGATATAGATAAAACCGTCCTCATCAATACGCGCCTTGTCGCCGGTCCGTACCCAGCCATCGACAAAGGTTTCGGCGGTTTTTTCCGGTTGTTTGTAGTAGCCGGTCGAAAGGCCATCGGCCTTGCACATCAGTTCATTGTCTTCGGAGAGCTTAACCTGCACACCGGGGACCGGGTGACCAATCGAGCCTATGCGGCGCTTTTCCGGTGTATTGCCTATCAGGCCCATGGCTTCGGTCTGGCCAAAACCTTCGCAGATGGTAATGCCCAGTGTTTCGTACCAGCGCAGCAGGGAGGCAGGAATAGGGGCTGCGGCCGATAGCAGAATGTCGTAATCGGTAAAGCCCGTCGCTGCCTGAATCAAAGCCTGAGTGCCGGCTTTGTCGTCAGTCAGCATGGCATCCAGTGTCTCCTGTGAACCGAGTTTGGCGAGAATGCCCTGATGAAGCATTTCCCACACGCGCGGAACGCCAAAGAACAGGGTGGGGGCCGTCTCAGACATATCGCGCACCAGCGTGTTCTGGTCTTCGTTATAGGTGATCGAGCCACAGCACACCAGGCTGTTAATCCAGACAACTGCACGTTCGGCAATATGTGAAAGCGGCAGGTAAGAAAACAGCCGCGGATTTTCACGGATCTTAAAAAAGTCCAG
>JBFHCW010000266.1:0-3487 GCA_041585035.1 Litorivivens sp. | reverse complement strand
CGGTGCCGGCCTCGAACTCTACCACCCGGAATATCAGCTGCTGGACGAGCAGCAAGCGGCGGCACTGGATGAGCGCCTGACACCGGTTTACCCCTCCACTGAAGGCATCGGCCAGAACGTGTGGCGCAAACTCTGTCAGCAAGCGCTGGGCCTGCTGGATAAGCACCCTGTTACCGAGCTGATCAGCCAGCATGAACTGGCGCGCTTTCCTTTAAGCGACGCCCTGCGCTATCTGCACCAGCCACCCGCCAAAGCCCGCCTGTCACTGATAAGCGAAGGGCTGCATCCGGCCCAGCGGCGACTGGCCTTTGAAGAGCTGCTGGCCCACAACCTCGCCATGCTCAAAACCCGCCAGCAAGCCCAGGCCCGTGGCGCGGTGCCACTGCCGGCCAGCCAACACTTGCAGCCGGCCTTTCAACAACAGCTCGGTTTTCAGTTAACCAATGCCCAGCAGCGAGTCTGCGATGAGATTGCCGCCGACTTGATGCTGGGCCGGCCGATGCTGCGGCTGGTGCAAGGCGATGTCGGCAGTGGCAAAACCGTGGTGGCGGCAATGGCCGCATTGCAAGCCATAGAGCAGGGCTTTCAGGTCGCGTTGATGGCCCCCACCGAAATACTGGCCGAGCAGCACTACCTCAATTTCAAGCAGTGGCTGGAACCGCTTGGCCTAGGTGTTGGCTGGCTGGTCGGCAAACTCAAAGGCAAGGCGCGACAACAGTCACTGACCGCCATCGCCAGTGGCGAGGCCCAACTGGTGATCGGCACCCACGCCCTGTTTCAGGACGAGGTTGCCTACCAGCGACTGGGGCTTGCCATCATCGATGAACAACACCGCTTCGGTGTGCACCAGCGACTGGCGCTTACCCAAAAGGCGCGACCGGAAGACGGTCACCCCCACCAACTGGTAATGACCGCCACCCCCATTCCCCGAACGCTGGCAATGACGGCCTACGCCGACCTGGATACATCGATCATTGATGAACTGCCGCCGGGGCGAACCCCGGTCAACACCGTTGTTATCGACAATGCCCGCCGCGCCCAGATCATTGAACGCATCGCCCACGTCTGCGCCAGTGGTCAGCAGGTGTATTGGGTTTGCACCCTGATTGAAGAATCCGAAGCCCTGCAGGCACAGGCCGCAGAGGCGGCCTTTGAAGAACTGAAAACCGCCCTGCCGCAGTTACAGGTGGCGCTGGTGCACGGCCGCCAGAAACCCCAGGAAAAAGCCGACATCATGACCGCCTTCAAGGCCGGGCAAACCCAGCTGCTGGTGGCCACCACCGTTATTGAAGTGGGCGTCGACGTGCCCAATGCCAGCCTGATGGTCATCGAAAATGCCGAGCGCCTCGGCCTCTCGCAACTGCATCAGCTGCGCGGCCGGGTCGGGCGCGGCGCCATTGAAAGTCACTGCGCCCTGCTCTATCAGGCGCCGCTGTCCCGCAATGGCCGGGAGCGCCTGCGCGCTTTGCGCGAATCAACCGACGGCTTTGTTATTGCGGAAAAAGATTTGATGCTGCGCGGCCCCGGTGAAGTACTGGGCACCCGTCAAACCGGCTTGATGCAATTTCGGATTGCCGACTTACAGCGCGACAGTGACTTGCTCGACGACGTCAAGCAGGTAGCCGACGACCTTGTAGCTAACAAGACCTTGCGCGACGCATTGATTCAGCGGTGGCTGGGTGAGCGTACGGCGTATGCCGGGGTGTGAGTTTCTGCGTCTGACGCCGTGGTTATGGCGCAAACGACAAACAAAAAAAGGCGCCCGAAGGCGCCTTGGCATTCACCAGCAGGGGGAGACTTATTGCTGGGTGAATTCGGGGTAGGCTTCCATGCCGCACTCGGACAGATCCACGCCTTCGTACTCTTCTTCTTCCGAGACACGGATACCGATAACAGCTTTCAGGATAGCCCAGGTAATCAGGCTGGCCACAAAGACCCAACCGAAGATGGTCGCCGCACCAATGATCTGGCCAGAGAAGCTTGAACCGTCGTTGGTGATCGGCACCAGCAACAGACCCAGCAGACCGACCACACCGTGGACAGAGATCGCACCGACGGGGTCGTCGATTTTCAGCTTGTCCAGCGTGACGATGGAGAACACTACCAGCACACCGCCCAGACCACCGAACAGAGTCGCTTGCAGCGCAGTCGGGGTTGAAGGCTCAGCCGTGATCGCAACCAGACCCGCCAGAGCGCCGTTCAGTGCCATGGTCAGGTCAGCTTTGCCGAACATGATGCGAGCAACAGCCAGCGCAGCAATCAGACCACCGGCCGCCGCAGCGTTGGTGTTCATGAACACGACCGCAACGGAGTTGGCGCTTTCAACACTGGCGGTTGCCAGAACCGAGCCACCGTTAAAGCCGAACCAGCCCAGCCACAGGATAAAAGTACCCAGGGTTGCCAGCGGCAGGTTGGCGCCGGGGATGGCGTTGATCTGACCGTTCTTGCCGTATTTGCCTTTACGAGCGCCCAGCAGGATGACACCAGCCAGTGCTGCAGCAGCACCTGCCATGTGAACGATGCCGGAACCAGCGAAATCAGAAAAGCCCAGGTCGCCCAGTGTGTACATACCGAAGACCGGCATGCCGCCCCAGGTCCAGGCACCTTCCATCGGGTAGATGAAACCGGTCATGACAACCGCGAACCCCAGAAAGGCCCAAAGCTTCATGCGCTCGGCAACCGCACCGGAGACAATCGACATCGCAGTAGCAACAAACACCACCTGGAAGAAGAAGTCTGAGGAAGGAGCATAGGTCGCGGGCTCTTCAGCACCGGCTACGCCGTCGCCAACAATACCGTCGAGGAACAGGGTGAGTTCACCGCCGCCGTACATAATGCTGTAGCCACAGATCATGTACATGGTGCAGGCCACTGCAAACAGGGCCACGTTTTTGGTGAGGATTTCGGTGGTGTTTTTGGCACGCACCAGACCGGCTTCCAGCATGGCAAAGCCGGCCGCCATCCACATTACCAGCGCACCGCACACCAGAAAATAAAAGGTGTCGAGTGCATACTGCAGTTCAAATATTTGATTTTCCATGATTAAATAAACCTCGCAGGCTTGTTGAGGGTTTCAACTTTCCGCCAAAAGCTGAATCCATTTCCGGCAGCACTCTCTCGGGAGCTAAACCGGCAATGAGCTTGCCCCTTTTTAAATTGCCTCTTCGCCAGTTTCACCCGTACGAATACGGATAACCTGTTCCAGCGCTGAGACAAAAATCTTGCCGTCACCGATTTTGCCGGTGTTGGCTGACTTGCTGATGGCTTCCAGGGTCTGTTCAACAGAACCGTCTGCGACAGCGACTTCAAGCTTCACCTTGGGCAGAAAATCAACAACGTACTCTGCACCGCGGTACAACTCGGTATGACCTTTCTGACGGCCAAAGCCTTTCACTTCGGTGACAGTGATGCCTTGCACACCGATGTCTGAAAGCGCCTCGCGCACATCATCAAGTTTGAAGGGTTTGATAATGGCTGTGATCAGTTT
>JBFHCW010000265.1:0-3499 GCA_041585035.1 Litorivivens sp. | reverse complement strand
TTGCACCGTCAGCACCAAGCACGGCATGGTGAAAACCGACCACATTCTGTTTATTGCCTCCGGCGCTTTCCACCTGAGCAAACCTTCCGACCTGATTCCGGAACTGCAGGGTCGCCTGCCAACGCGAGTGGAACTCGAAGCACTCACACCCGATGATTTCGAGCGCATCCTGACCGAGCCCAGCGCCTCACTGACCGAGCAGTACATCGCCCTGCTGGCAACGGAAGGCATGACCATCGAGTTCACCAAAGACGGGATTCGCCGCATTGCCGAGACCGCCTGGGAAGTGAATGAGCGCACCGAGAATATCGGTGCCCGACGTCTGCACACCGTGCTGGAACGCCTTCTCGAAGAGGCCTCCTATGCCGCAACCGATGCCAGCGAAGACAAACTGATCATCGACGAAGCGTACGTAGATGCCCAGCTCGGCGCGCTGGCCAAAAACGAAGATCTCAGTCGTTTCATTCTTTAAGAGCGCACACCATGAGCGACAACATAACGCCGGTTGGCATTGAGCTGCACCAGAAAGCCCGGGAACTGGAACTGGTGTATGCCAATGGCGAGCGCCACCGGCTCAGCTGCGAACTGCTGCGGGTGCTGTCACCTTCAGCAGAAGTGCGCGGCCACGGCGCCGGGCAGGAAACACTGCAGACCGGCAAAATCAATGTCGCCATCACCGATATTGTTCCGGTTGGGAATTACGCTATCCAGCTCAAGTTCAGCGACGGCCACGACAGCGGCATCTTTTCCTGGAATTACCTGCGCGACCTGATCGATAACCGCGAACAATACTGGGAAGACTATCTGAACAAGCTGCACGAAGCCGGCGCCAGTCGGGACCCGGATGTTCAGGTTGTGAAATTTTTTGACGCCTCGAAAGAATAAGCCCTAGCCGGGCACACCGCCCATCAAAAAAATGACAGCCTTGTCATGCGGCACCCCCGTCGATAGGCTAAAGTCGTAAGCATTACGATAATAAGCTGACGGGAGGCCGCCATGCCAGAAACCCTGTATCGAAGCTGCCCTACCTGCGAAGCCAGCTGCGGGCTGGTGTTGGAGGTCGATCGCGACGCCAAACAGGTGCTTTCCATCAAAGGCGACCCCGACGACGAACGCTCACAAGGCTATGTCTGCGCCAAATCCCAGGCTTTTCGCTATGTGTTCGAAGACCCCGAGCGCCTGCGCCGCCCGGTAAAAAAGGTCGACGGCGAATGGCAGGAAATCAGCTGGCAACAAGCGCTGACTGAAGTCGGCGACAAGTTGAGTGCACTGCGCCGAGACCACGGCAACGACAGCATTGCCATGTACTACGGCAACCCCAACGGCCACAATTTCAGCAGCATGGTATACACCGAGCTGTTCACGCAGATGCTCAATACCGAGCGTTTTTTCTCCGCCGGCTCGGTGGACCAGCAACCGAAAAACCTCAGCTGCGAACTGCTTTACGGCAATGCCTGGATGTTCCCCATCCCCGATATCCAGCGCAGCGACTTCTTTGTCTGCATGGGTGGCAACCCACTGGTTTCGCAAGGTTCGTTGATGTCAGCACCCAACGCCGAAGCCCAACTGAACGCCATACGTCAGCGCGGCGGTGAGGTTTGGGTTATCGATCCCCGGCGCAGCGAAACCGCGGCCATTGCCGACCAGCATCTGTTTATCAAACCCGGTACCGATGCCTACCTGCTGTTTGCCTGGGTGAATGTGCTCTTTAGCGAAAACCATATTAATCTGGGGCGCCTCGACAGCCACATCGACGGCATTGATGCTCTGCGCGCACTGGCCGAACCCTTTACGCCGGAAAACACTGCCGACATTACCGGCGTACCCGCCAGCGAACTGCGCGCCTTGATCAAAGCGTTTAAGCAGGCACAGGCACCGGTACTCTATGGCCGCATCGGCTTGTGCACACAGGAATTTGGCACCCTGGCCAGCTGGCTGGTGGACATCGTGAACATACTGCAAGGGCGGCTTGATGAACCGGGCGGCGCGATGTTCCCGCAGGCCGCCACAGAACTTCCACCGCCACCGGAACCGGTTATCAATGAACTGGGCCGCGATCGTTTCAAAACCCGAGTGCGCGGCTTTCCCGAATATATGGGCATGATGCCCGCCTCGCTGATGGCCGAAGAGCTGGCCTATGACGGACAGGACAGGGCCCGCGCCCTGATCACCGTAGCCGGCAATCCGGTGCTGTCGGTGCCCAACGGCGAGGCCATTCGCGAGGCGATGGAGAATCTTGAACTGATCGTTGCGCTGGATTTCTATATCAACGAAACCACCAGTCTGGCCGACTATATTCTGCCGTCCACTTCGCAGCTGGAACACAGCAACTACGACTTTCTGTTTCAGACCACAGCGGTCCGGAATTTTGCCCGCTACTCGCCGAAAATCTTTGAACCCGAGCCGGGCTCGCTCGACCAGTACGAAATCATGACCGAGCTGGTAGCCAGAATAAACGGTATGCAGGCCGACGATTTACACGCCATGATGGTAGAAGGGCTGGCCTCACAGCTTGCCACCTCACCAGTACTGGGCTCCCTTGATGCAGACACCATACAAGCCATCACCGAAACGCACAGTGGGCCCGAAAGACTGCTGGATATGATGCTGCGCGCCGGCCCCCACGGGGATCACTTTGGCCAGCGGGAGGGCTGGAACCTTAAGCGTATCAAAGACGCCCACCACGGCGTCGACTTTGGGCCCCTCTCGCCACGCCTTCCCGACGCGCTGCAGACGCCGCAAAAGCGCATCAACCTCGTCCCCGATTTAATCGCCGAAGACGTCAGCCGCTTGCGGTCAGCGATGACAGAAGCCAACACCGGCTTCAGGTTGATTGGCCGCCGTCATATTCGCGATATGAACTCCTGGCTGCACAATATCAATCAGTATGTACGCGGCAAGAATCGCTGCACGCTGCTGGTCCACCCGGCCGATGCCGACGAGCTGGGACTGATTCAGGGCGGTAAGGCGCTGGTAAAAGGCGCAGGGCGCAGTGCGAGCGTTGAAGTTGAGATCAGCGACAGTGTGATGCCCGGCGTAGTGAGCCTGCCTCACGGTTTCGGACACCGATTCAGCGATACCGGGCAGAGCATCGCGAAAGAAAAATTGCCCGGCGTGAGCTGTAACGATCTGATTGACTGGACGGTACTGGATGTACCCTCTGGCACCAGCGTGGTGAATGGTGCGCGAGTGGAGGTCTGCGCAGCGGGTTGAGCCGGTTTAGCGACTCACTTCGCTGCTACAAACGCATCTCGATGCCGCGCTCGGCCATGTACCGCTTGGCCTCGGGAACGGTGTATTCACCAAAGTGGAAAATGCTGGCCGCCAGCACGGCGTCGGCCAGACCTTTGGTAACACCTTCCACCAGGTGATCGAGATTACCCACACCACCGGAGGCAATAACCGGCACGGGCACCGCTTTTGAAATGCGTGAGGTCAGGTCGTTATCAAAACCGTTCTTGGTGCCGTCGCGATCCATACTGGTCAGCAAAATCTCTCC
>JBFHCW010000264.1:0-3511 GCA_041585035.1 Litorivivens sp. | reverse complement strand
TCAGAATCGTATGAATCATACGAGTCACTTGTGTCTGATGATTAATTGTCGCCATCATCATCCCACAAGCGCCCACACGAATTACCTAATCTCTGTTTTTAAACAACTGCAAAACCGCCGGGATTTTGCTTTCTCGCTGAGGGCGTCTCCCCGAGCAAGGACGCGTATTTTAAACACTTCGCCCGTCTTTGCAAGCGATTTTTTTCTTTTAAATTACTAACTTTGTTCAGCGGCTTTGACCCCCAGTCTCACCTGCCTCTTTAGCTGGCGAGAGCCGTGCTCGCCACAGCTTCGGCGCCTCTCCGCCGTTCGCTGTGTGAACAGGTGGGTGGCGAACAGCTGTAGCAGGCTCCCCCAACCTGATCGCGAATATAAATCGGTGGCCGGTGTCTTCACCCTGTCATTGCGAGGGGCGCAGCGATGTGGCGATCCCCATTCGCCAGTAGAGGATTCGATGCGGGGCGTGACTTATCGATCTAGGACTTTGATCTAAGTAAGTTGGGCGGGGCCAGCAGGAGCGACAGCCAGCGCCGAGGCCATAACCTATCAGCGGGTTCCGAGCAGCAGCCATGGATGGGCCCAACTGCATCCGACTCTTAGCCGGAACCGACTCCGCTGGGGCGGTTTGGATTGCGCAGGCTGGCTAGTCGCTGGGAGTGAAATGACCTACTTTAGGTGGCGAGCAGTGCTCGCCATCCCTTCGGGACGCCTTCTGCGCCTCTCCGCCGTTCGCTGCGCGAACATGCTGCGTTAGCATGCCCCGAGAGCGCAGCGAGTGCTGCGGGTACACATGGGCCCGTTGTAGCGGGAGAGAATCGTAACCGTCCGGCCAACCCACCTTGCTCAGACTTTCCAATTGTGCGGCAGCAACTCGTCGATCTCTGAGGCGCGCTGCGTCGGCAGTCGTTCCATCACATCTTTCAAATAAGCCTGTGGATTCAGCCCGTTAATCTTGGCTGACTGGATCAGGCTCATGATATTGGCCGCACGCTGCCCGCTGCGCAGTGAGCCTGCGAACAGCCAGTTCGAGCGCCCGAGAGCCCAAGGACGTATCTGGTTCTCAACCCAGTTGTTGTCGATAGGCACAGTGCCGTCATCCAGATAGCAGATTAAGGCAGCCCAGCGTTTAAGGCTGTAATCGATCGCTTTTGCCGTGCCGCTGCCGTCCGGAACTTGCTGCCGTTTTCCAATCAACCAATGATACAGCTGATCCGTGATGGGTTTGGCTTGTAATTGGCGCTGAGCTTGCCGTTCTTCTGGTGGTAGTGCTTTGATATCCCGTTCAATGCGGTAAAGCTGTTGGATGTAGTCCAACGCCTGCTCTGCAATCTGGCTCTGATTTGCTACATGCAGATCGTGGAATTTGCGACGGGCGTGGGCCCAGCACCCAATTTCGGTAACGCTGCCCGTGAAGCTGGCTTTGTAGCCGCTGTAGTCATCGCAGACCAGCTTGCCCTGCCAGCCTTCAAGGAACTCTCGAACAGCCTGCCCGGAACGACCGGGCCTAAAGTCGTAAACCACGCCCTGGGTTGGAGCAAAGCGGGTGCTGGCATAGGCCCAGATATAGGCGCGGTGGGTACGCTTCTTCCCCGGCGCCAGCATGGCCACCGGTGTTTCATCCGCATGCAGCACCGATTCCTGATGCAGGGTTTCACGTAGTGCGTCGACCAGCGGTTGCAGCTCAACGCCACAACGGCCCACCCA
Organism: Litorivivens sp.; assembly: GCA_041585035.1. Classification (GTDB taxonomy): domain Bacteria; phylum Pseudomonadota; class Gammaproteobacteria; order Pseudomonadales; family Spongiibacteraceae; genus Litorivivens. Next base: position 1,807 of record JBFHCW010000264.1, on the reverse strand, counting down.
GTCCGCCAGCGTTGAGCGCGGGATGGACACGCCCGCACGGGCAAACTGCTACTCCTGGCGGTACAGCGGCAGGTGGTCGGCGTATTTGCTGATGAGGACTTGTGCGAGCAATCCCGTTGTCGGGAGACCTTTATCAATGATGTGAGGTGCAGTGGGCGCCTGAACCAGACTTTCACATTGGCGACAGCTCCACTTGCCCCGGATATGGCGCTCTACGGTAAAGGTGCCGGGCTGGTAGTCGAGTTTCTCACTGATGTCTTCGCCGATCCGGGTCAATGCACAGCCGCAGCTGCAGGTGGTGTTGTCAGGCTCGTGGCGGATCTCGGTGCGGGGAAGGCTTTTGGGCAGGGCTTGGCGCTTGGGTTGCTGGCGTTCGCATTGTTCGGGCGCTTTGACTGAGAGTTTCTCCAGCTCCGTTTCAATGGCTGCTAGATCCTCATCGACCAGCGAATCGAGCAAGGCTAATTGTAGTTTGTTCAACCCTTCACTGCGCTTGCCGAAGCGATGGCGCTTCAATAAAGCCAGTTCGTGCGTCAGTTGTTCTTCGCGAACTTTGTAGCGTGTTATTGCTTTGTCACGCTGAGCTATTGCCTCGTCTTGAGCCTGTACCGTCGACATAAGCTGTGCGGCCAGCTCGCGGAGCTGGCCAGGTGACAGTGCTTGCAGGTCGGCGGTCGATGGCATGACGATACAATGCCACGCGCTGACGCCTTGCGCGATGACGATTCCGTAAATGGACGCGGGCGTATGGTTATGCTTGACCGGCGCTCGCCACTACAGCACCGAGATGGTCGCAGCACTGCCAGCGCGTTGCCAGGGTAATCCTGTCACCAGCGCCTGCAATTGGTCTGCATCGAGCACAATCGCCTCCCCAGCTCGCAGTGCACTCCAGATAAACTTGCCGCGATGCAGTCGGCGAGCAGCCAGCCACAAGCCAAACCCGTCATGCACCAGCACCTTCATGCGATTGGCGCGCTTATTGGCAAATAAGTAGGCGCAGTGAGGCCTGGCCTCGCCAAAGCTCCGCACGACGCGCGCCAAGGTGGTATCTGGCCCGGCGCGCATATCCAGCGGTTCGCGCGCCAACCAGATTTCGTCGACGCGGATCATGCCTGCAGAGCCTTGAGCCAGGCGGCCAGCGCGTCCACCCTTGCCGACGGCCAGTGAACGGTTACCGATCCCAGCGCCCCTGGCACTTCTACCCGGATCTCCTCGGGCAGGCCGGCGACGGCCATCGGGGCTGCAGGCGCCGAGGGCAGTGCCAACCTGACGAAGTCGTCGGGCGAGGCGGTGGCCGCAGCACGATGCTGCCGGCGCCATTTGTGCACCAGATTGGCGTTGATGTTGAACTGCTGCGCCACGCCCGCCACGGATTGACCCGGCTCAAAGCTGGCTTTGACAACCTGCTCCTTAAACTCAGGGGCGTGCCGCCGGCGCGGCTGCTTAACGGAAGGGAGAGGTAATCCTTGCTCGTCCATAATAGGTGTCCACTTAACGATTAGTGGACACCTAGCCTAGGGGCGCTGCGCAAAATTGGTAGGTGGGTTCGCCGGACGCTTACGAAGGGAGCGCAGTGGGTCTTGCCGTTGGGCATCGCCAGTACCCCACTTTTTCAGAACCACAAAGTAAAGTGCCCCAACCGAACTCGGCTGGGGCACTTTTGTTTGAAGCCTGGCGATGACCTACTCTCACATGGGGAAACCCCACACTACCATCGGCGATGACGCGTTTCACTTCTGAGTTCGGGATGGGGTCAGGTGGTTCCACGTCTCTATGGTCGCCAGGCAAACTGGTATGAAGTCGTTGG
>JBFHCW010000263.1:0-3512 GCA_041585035.1 Litorivivens sp. | reverse complement strand
CGCTCAGACTGGCCAACCATGAAACTCGCGGTGGAGCTGATCGAAGAATTCGGCGTTTCCGTTGAGGCTAAGGTGGTGTCAGCACACCGCACTCCAGAGCGGTTGTGCGAGTTCGCCACTCAGGCAAAGGAGCAGGGTGTGCAGGTGATAATTGCCGGCGCCGGAGGTGCAGCGCACTTGCCGGGCATGGTTGCCTCCATGACGACCCTGCCGGTGGTGGCGGTGCCTGTCATGTCAAAAGCCCTCAATGGCGTCGACAGTCTGTTGTCCATTGTGCAGATGCCCAAAGGTGTTGCCGTAGCAACTCAGGCCATTGGTGAACCGGGTGCTTTTAATGCGGGTCTCATGGCTGTGCAGATTCTGGCGCTGTCCGACCCCGAGCTGGCCAAAGCGCTGCAGGCCTGGAAAGATCGTCAGACAGATTCGGTTCCGGTAGAGGTAGAGTAATGCACGTTGCGATTGTCGGAGGTGGTCAGCTCGCGCGCATGACGGCGCTGGCGGGCATTCCACTGGGTTTTCGTTTTAGTTTCCTGCTCGATAGCGGTGCCAACGCGGCTTGTGTTGAGCATCTCGGCCAGATTGTCTATCGGGATCAGGATGATACTCCGGAAGCGGTCTATCGACGACTCGGCGAGCCCCACGTGGTTACCATGGAAAGCGAGCAGCTGGATGTGTCGCTGCTCGAAGGCCTCGCCAAGTGCACCAAGGTATACCCACCGGTAGAGGGCTTTGCTCAATGCAGTCATCGCCACAAAGAGCGTCTGTTGTTAGAGAGCCTTGGTATACCTGTGGCACCTTTTCGCTACTGTGAAACGCTTGCGGAAGTTGAAGAATCGGATTTCCCCTGCTTCGCCAAGTCTGTCAGCGAAGGTTATGACGGCAAGGCGCAGGGGCGATTGAATAGTTTTGCCGATCGGGATGCACTGGCGGCGCAAGGGGATCTGCGCGGTTGGTTGATTGAAAGCGCCGTAAATTTCGACTGTGAAGTCTCCAAAGTCGTGGTGCGTGGTCAGGATGGCGAGATCAAATGCTACCCCACGGTGCGCAACACCATGAAAAAAGGGGTGTTGGCGAGCTGTTATGTGCCGCTGGAGCCTTTGCCAGACAAAATTGAGCAGACCCTGACCGATTATGCTGAGCGTATTGCCGCTGGCATGGACTACGTTGGTGTGCTGGCGATTGAATTTTTCCTTGTGGGTGATCAGGTCATCGTCAATGAGATTGCGCCGCGGGTTCACAACAGTGGTCACTGGACTATGGGCAGTGGCTGCGTCGATCAGTTTGAAAATCACCTGCGCGCAATAACCGGGCTGTCTCTCGGTACAACCCAACCGATTGGTGCGTCCGGCATGGTGAATCTTCTGGGAACCAAAGCGGCGCCGCATGCGCTGCTACCCGATAATGGGCGCCTGAGCTGGTACAACAAAGCGCCTCGTCCCGGCCGCAAGGTGGGACATGTGGCTTTTACCTGCGCAACGACTGATGAATTGCTTGCGTGTATGCAACAGTTTGAAGAGGCTCTTGCGGCTTCCGATCTGTCCGATTAGTTCAGAAAATAGGCGGTGTGAACTATTGCACACCGCCGTTCGCTCGCGATAATGGAGTTTTGCCGCGAGAGCCTATAATAATGAATCTGGACAAAGCCCATCCTGAGCTGCAGAAAAGTCTGCGCAGAATCCCCACCATTCCCGTTCATCACGCGCCGGTGCGCTGGCTGATCAGCAAGCTGGCCAACCTGATGCCTGGCTTTAAAGGCGATGATGAGATCGATGTTGAGTGGATTGAGCACAGCCATTCCCAAAGTAAGGTCTACCAGCCTCGCAATGTGCAATCCGATATGGCCCTGTTGTGGATTCACGGCGGTGGCTACCTGTTCGGTCACGCCAACCAGGACGACAAGCTGGTTCAGAGCGTTATCAAACGTCTTGGAATCACCGTTGTCTCCGTGCATTACCGCATGGCGCCAGCGCATCCCTTTCCTGCGGCGCTCGATGATTGCGCCACCAGCTGGCAATGGTTGCGAGCCAACGCTGCTGATCTTGGGGTCAATCCGCACAAGATCCTGATTGGTGGGCAGAGTGCTGGCGGTGGTCTGACGGCGTCACTGGCACAGCGACTGCTTGATGAAGGCGGCATCCAGCCTATGGCGCAACTGCTATTCTGTCCGATGCTGGACGACCGTACTGTGCTGCGCACTGAGCTGACGGAAGACAACCACTTTATCTGGAACAACAAAAGTAACCGTGCCGGCTGGCAGTGCTATCTGGGGCAGGAGCCGGGTTTGCCGGAAGCACCAGAGCACGCCGTGCCGGCGCGACGTGAATCTCTGGCCGGTCTGCCGCCCGCCTGGATTGGTGTGGGCAGTATCGACCTTTTTGCCGATGAAGATATTGCCTACGCCGAGCGTCTGAAGGCCGACGGCGTCGACTGCGAACTGTATGTTTGCGAGGGCGGCCCCCACGCCTACGAGTCTTTTTTTCCTGCTACCAATGTGGCCAAGGCACACTGGGAATCCGTGTTCAGTTTTATCGAAGGTTTGGCCTCCTGAGCGGGGAAAAGCTTAGGTTGTGGTTGTCGCCGACGATGGAGACTGAGCCGCTCTGTGACTGATATGTTCAATGGAGTAGCGCACATGGTCGCGCTCCTCCTGAACAAAGCTGAGGGTTTGGGTGATGCAGCTCAGGGTTTCATCCTGGCGGTGTGAGACTAACAATAGAGTGCTGCCACTTGCCTCGATCAATTTTTCTACCAGTTTCAGTACGTAGAAACGATTGAAGTCATCCAGCCCTTCGGTGGGTTCGTCGAGGATGATAAGGGGTGGCTGTTTTATCAATGCCCGTGCGACTAACAGCAATTGTTGTTGCCCCATCGACAGGCTGCGAAAGGGTGTGTTGGCCTGCTCCGTCATCCCCAGAATATCCAGCCAGGCCAGGGCTAGCGACCTTTCCTGTTCGCCAATCTCGGAATAAACGCCAATTGAATCCGTCAAACCGGAGATAACCACGGTCAGGGCACTGGCCGATGCCCGATAGTCCCGGTGCAGGCTGCCTGATACAAAGCCGATATGTTTCTTGATGTCCCAGATACTTTCGCCTGAGCCGCGCCGGAAGCCGAGAATTTCCAGATCATTGCGATAGCACTGGGGGTGGTCGCCGGTGATCAGCCCCAGTAGCGTCGACTTGCCGCTCCCGTTAGGGCCCTGTATGCGGGTGTGTTCCCCCGGTTTGAGTTGCCAGTTGAAACCGCGAAACTGAAATGTGTCGCCGTATTGCACAAAGGCGTCGACAAAGCGGAGCAGAGGTTTGCCGGTGGGCCAGGCCGGCAGTTGAAAATCCGGGGATCGGGGAGGTAGCGCGGGTATTTTCCTTTGATGGCGATCCAGTTGTTGCCACACGGCGTCTAGATCGGGCGGACGTGGTCCCTGATAGATCAGCCTGCCCTCGTCCATCAGGGCAATGCGCTGACATTGATCAATGATATGCGCTGTCTGATTAACCACCAATACCAGCCAT
>JBFHCW010000262.1:0-3531 GCA_041585035.1 Litorivivens sp. | reverse complement strand
GCTCCGCATTGCCGGCAATATCGCCGACAACCGGATTGATCTGCGCCATGGCTATGGTTACATCAGCGCCCATGTCTGCTCCACTCTGACCGTAAAATGAGAGGCAGCATTCTATCAGAAGCCGTGCGTCGCATCCCGCCCGCAGAGCGGGTACACTTCGCTCAACGTCGGCCCAACAGACTGCCATGCTGCCTGCTACAGAAAATCGCCAGAATTGGGCGCTGCTCATCATCTACTCGGGGTATCGCGCCCTGCTGGCGATGATCCTCACCACCCTGTATCTGCTGACTGCCGATGACCCGGTGATTGGTAAACACCAGCCGATGATATTTCTCGGGGTCACCGGTTTTTACGCCATCTACGCGCTCTCACTGCTGCTCTACCAACTGTTCAGCACGCGTATCGACAACCCGACCCAGGTGTTCACCTGCCTGCTGATCGATATCCTCACCCTCTCGCTGATTCACTACAGTTCGGCCAACGAGGCCAATGGCATAGCACTGCTGGTGTTGCCCGCCATCGCCGCCGGCAATATGTTGCTGACGCCACGCCTCGGCGTTCTGTTGGCGGCGATGGCGTCGATTTCGGTGATTGCCAACAGCATTTATCGGGTCAGTTACGAGGGCCAGGCCAGCTCCGAGTTCTTCGACGCCGGCCTGATGGGCATGGCGTTTTTCACCACCAGCATCGTGGTGCAGTACCTTACCCGACGCATCATCGCCACCCAGCAACTGGTGGAGGACCGGGAGGCCGATGTGCAGCAGCTGCTGCATATCAGCGAGCGCATCGTACAGAACATGCGCACCGGCATATTGGTGCTCGACGCAGAGGGCGTAATCCGACTGATCAATCAGTCCGCCGCCGAGCTGCTGGAAGTACGCTTTATCGGCCAGAACATGCCGCGTCTGGCACCGCGCTCACTGCTCGAGCTGTTGCGCCGGGAGCGCCGCCAAAACACCCAGTTTCGCCATGAGGAATCCGGGCGTCTGCTGCAGATCAGTCGCACGGAACTGAAAGCCGGCGACGGTGAAAATACGCTGCTGTTTATTGAAGATGTGAGCCAGCTTTCGCAGCAGGCCCAGCAGCTCAAGCTGGCATCTCTGGGCCAGTTTACCGCCAGTATTGCCCACGAGATCCGCAACCCGCTGGGCGCAATCAGCCACGCCGCCCAGCTGTTGGCTGAATCGGAAACGCTCGACAGTACCGAGCGCCGGCTGATCAGTATCGTCACGCAACAATCCGCTCGCGTGAACAGCATTATCGAGAACATTCTTCAGCTGTCGCGCCGGGAAAACCCGAGACCCGAGTCTTTCGATCTGTACGACTGGGCGCAGGTGTTTTGCGACGATTACAACAGCGCAACACCAGACCCGGCCGAGTTTATTATCGATACACTCGGGGGACGCTTTACCGTCAATGTCGATGACCACCAGCTGCACCAGATCCTGACCATCATTGTCGACAACGGCCTGCGCCACAGCGCCGATGCCACCGGCGAGCGCAAACTGCTCCTGCAACTGATTGACGAGCCGAACCTGCCGGGCCCGGTATTGAATGTCATCGATGACGGGCCGGGAATCAGCCCGGAACATCGCGACCGTATATTCGAACCTTTTTTTACCACCGAAAGCGGCGGCACCGGACTCGGCCTCTACATCTGCAAGGAACTGTGCGACGCCAACCAGATCCACCTGACCTGGCTGCGCACCGATGACGGCAAGAGCTGCTTTCGACTATCCTTCAGCCACCCGCAAAAACGCCATGTAATCGACTAGGGTCCGTTCACACCAATGAATCAACACAGTCCCATCCTTATCATCGACGACGAACCCGATATTCGCGAGCTGCTGGAACTCACCCTGATGCGAATGGGTTACAACACCCACAGCGCCGACTCACTCGCCAGCGCCTATCGCCTGCTCGAAAAGCATACCTTTGCGCTGTGCCTGACCGATATGAAGCTGCCCGACGGCAGCGGTCTGGATGTCATTCGCCACCTGCAGGAGCGACCGGAAGATATTCCGGTGGCGGTCATTACCGCCTTTGGCAGCGTTGATCTGGCCACCGAATCCCTCAAGGCCGGCGCGTTTGATTTTATTTCCAAACCCATCGACCTCGACCGGCTGCGCAATCTGGTGCGCAACGCGGTCAGTCTGGAGAGCAAACCGCACTCCGACAGCGTCGGTGATGACACCCGCCAGTTGATCGGCGAAACCGACAGCATGGTGGCCCTGCGCCGCCAGATCGCCAAACTCAGCCGCAGCCAGGCCCCGGTCTATATCAGCGGTGAGTCTGGCAGCGGTAAGGAAGTGGTGGCGCGACTGATTCACTCCAGCGGCCCACGCGCTGACGGGCCCTTTGTACCGGTCAACTGCGGCGCAATCCCCTCCGAGCTGATGGAGAGCGAATTTTTCGGTCATGTGAAAGGCAGCTTTACCGGTGCCCACAACGACAAAACCGGCCTGTTCGAAGCGGCCAACGGCGGCACCTTGTTTCTCGATGAGATTGCCGACCTGCCTTTAAATATGCAGGTCAAACTGCTGCGGGCGATACAAAACAAAAGTGTGCGCCCCATCGGCGCGAACCGGGAAATCCCGGTGGACGTCCGCCTGCTCAGTGCCACCCACAAGGATCTGGCGACAGAAGTAGAAAAAGGCCATTTTCGAACCGACCTGTTCTACCGCATCAATGTCATCGAGGTGAAGGTGCCCAGCCTGCGCGAGCGCGTAGCCGACATTCCGCTGCTGGCAAAGGCCATCCTCGACCGCTTATCGGAAGAGTGGGGCATTACAACACCCAATCTGGACGGCGCGGCCCAGCGCGCCCTCAGCAACTATCTGTTTCCCGGTAATGTGCGCGAACTAGAAAATATTCTGGAACGAGCCGTGACGCTCTGCGACGAAGAAACCATTACACCGGAGGATCTGCAGCTGCCGAGCGCAGCTGCCACTCCGGCGACTAATCCTTCCAGCGGTATCGAAGCGGCCTTCGGCGATCTGGAAGGCTACCTGCAGGATATTGAACGCGCCGCCATTGAAGCGGCGCTGGGGCGCACCAACGGCAACAAAACCGAGGCAGCCGAATTACTGGGGCTGTCGTTCCGGCAGTTCCGCTATCGGGCCAAGAAAATTCTGGAGGAATAGCGCCTCACCCGGCGAGCGGGTGAGGCCCGTGCCTTACTTCAGATAGGGCTGTTCGCCATTCACGATCAGCTTGCTGCAGTCTTCGCCCATGGCGTCGCAATATTTCACGTAGCCATCTAACACCGAGTGCGCATCCAGCACGGAAATGATATTTCCCTCGGCGTCCATATTGATATTGGCGCCATAAATCGCAAACCACACCTCGGTGGGCTCCTGCTGGGTCTCAGGCACCATCAGGGTGTGCACAGAGCCCGCTGGCTCAAACAGGTAAGAGCCCGGCTTGTTGACCTGATCCGGGTATTCCTTGTAGTACCACTGACCCTTGATCGTTACCGCAAACACAGAACCGGTATGGTAATGCTTGTCGATGGCAAAGCCCGGCATAAAG
>JBFHCW010000261.1:0-3547 GCA_041585035.1 Litorivivens sp. | reverse complement strand
TTGAGCAATTCTGGCGGGGTGGGTGATTCCATAGGCACGAATACAGGTTCGTTGGCGCCGCCGCGCGCTTATGGTTTGGATGTTAGATGGGTGTATTGATCTTGTTGAGAGGTAACTGAAATGAAACGCAGTAGCGCGGGCTTAATCGCCTTGTGTTCCGGCATAGCCGTTTGTCATGGGCAGGCCTCTGCGCCGGCTTTGGAGGAGGTTCTGGTTACCGCCGAAAAAAAAGAAGCCTCGCTGCAGGATACGCCGATTTCACTGTCGTCTTTTAACAGTGAAGATATCGAAAAGCTGGGCATCAGCAATCTGGCCGATATTCAGTTCAGTGTGCCGAATATGGCCATGCGCCAGTTCCCCAACTCCCAGTCGTCCCTGCGCGTATTTATTCGGGGGATCGGTAATAACGATGTGCAAATTACCCAGGACCCGGCCGTCGGCGTCTACATTGACGGTGTGTACGTGTCCCGTTCTTCCGGGCTGGCGAACAAGATCGTAGACCCCGCGCGAATAGAGGTCTTGCGCGGCCCACAGGGCACACTGTACGGGCGCAACGCCACCGGCGGTGCAATTAATATTATCCCTCGGGCACCCAGCGGGGAATTCAGCTGGAAGCAGAGCTTCACCTACGGCAATTACGAGCGCCGGGAGGTGAAAACCGATATCGACCTTCCCGCCGTGGGCGGACTCAGTGCCAAGCTGGGTTACGTATACAGCGAGCGCGATGGCTGGGTGGAAAACCTGGGTGAAGGTCCGGATTTCGGTGATGAGCGCAAGCAGGGCGCGCGCCTTGCCCTGCGTTACGACCTGTCGGATACGGTAACCATCGACTACGCCTACGACTATACCGACAACGATATTGGCACCTTTTACTACCAGACCATCGGCCGACCGGCTGCGGGTTTTGAAGACGTGACCTGGTCTGAAGACTTTATCGACGAGATTAAGCCGCGCCATCCGATTGATGACAGCGGCCTGAGAGTTAATGGCCAAAGCCTTATCGTGAACTGGGATGTGAGCGAGCATGTCACTATCAAATCCCTGACCGGTTATCGGGATATGGAAGAATGGATTTATCAGGACTACGGCGCCAATCCTAATACCGATCGTTTATTTGCTAACGACCCTTTTGAAACTGCGCACCGCCAGTTTAGTCAGGAGTTTCAGATAACCGGCAGCGCCTTCAGCGAGCAGCTGTCCTATGTCGCCGGGATTTACTATTTTGAGGAATCAGGCAAGGAGTTCACCACCGACTTTATTGCACTGGCGGCGGAAACGATCACCGGCCCCCTGCCACTTCCGGTTTCTGCCTTTGTCGAGCCAGTGGAGGATGAGCTGCAAACCAGAACGACTCGCGCGGAAAACGATGCATCTGCGATTTTCGGGCAGCTGACCTACAGCCCGTCCTGGCTCGATAAGCGCTGGCATTTCACCGTGGGCTTGAGAAAAACCCGAGATACACGCTATGTGAGCGGTGACCGCGAGAATGGTTTTTGGGGGACCGTGTTCGGAGGCGAAAATTTCCAGAATGTTGAGGCAGAATCCGAGTATTCCAATACCAGCCCGGCTTTTACTGTGGCCTGGGATGCCGGAGACAATCTGAATTTCTATGCCAAATACGTTGAAGGTTATCGCACCGGCGGCTATAGCGGGCGCGGGGTGAGCGCCCAGAGTCTGACCACGCCCATCGGTGAGGAGGTCGTCGCCAACACCGAGCTGGGTATAAAGTCAGAATGGTTTGATCGTCGTGTACGTTTCAATGGCGCCTATTTTGAAAGCGACTACGACGATATTCAGCTCAGCTTTGCCACGCAGGGCAACCCGGCTGATGTGGTGGTCTTCAATGCGGGCAAGGCTTCGATCAAGGGCTTTGAGGCTGATGTCACAACGTTGATTACACATGATTTGATGCTGACGCTGAACTACGCAATGCTCGATACCAACGTCGAGGAAGTTATCAACCCCAATACCGGGGCCAATGAGGCGGAGGGCTATTCGTTGCCCAGCGCACCGGACTCAAGCTACACCGTCGATATCACGTATACGCCCCACCTCTGGGGCACGGTAAGCCTGCTGGCGAACGTTAACTATTCCTGGCGCGACAGCCAGTGGCCGGCGGCGAATTCGGGGGTGATTACCGACGCGGAAATCGACGATTACGGTTTGCTCAATGCCCGCCTGGGTCTGCGTGACATCGAGGCCTTTGGCGGTGTTATGGCGGTATCAATGTGGGGTAAAAATCTGGGGGATGAGGAATATCAGCTCGATATTATAGGCGCCTTTCCCTGGTCGACCCGGGTAGGCGCGTTTGGTGAGCCGCGCAGCTATGGCCTGGATGTCAGCGTTGTTTTCTAAGCGCTGTGCAGGTCATTCGCTGTCACGCTTCCAGAAGGGGAAGCGGACCTGAATGGAGCCGCCGAACTCGCGCGGCCCTGCGTAAATCAGTGCCATGTTGACGGCCGCTCCACTGTCCCAGTGGTAGCCGGCACCCAGAGAGAGCGAGTCGCTGTCTCTGCCTTCGACAATCGCTTCCACACCACCGCTGACATGCCAGCGGTGGTTCACGCGATACTGGCCACTCAAGCGGACGCGCTGCTCATCGTCGAGCAAGCCAAAGCGCCGTTGACTGGGGACAATATCCCAATCCAGTGAAGCGAGACTGCGATCACCCGTGTAGGCCAGGCCAACGTAGACACCGGGATGCTGGCGGTATTCGTTGCCAGCCTTGCTGGTATAGGCCTTGCTGTTCAGTGATTTCACCACCAGGGAGCTATACCAGTAGCGTGTCCACTGCTTGAAAATGCCAACGTCAGCATTGATGTGGTGTTCCGTTGCAACGCTGCGTTCGAATTCGTCGAGGGTGATCTCCTCGTAGTCGTCGATCTCGATGGCCTTGTCGAGCAATCTGACGCCCTGGTACTTCAATGTGATACCCACCCGAGTGTCGGAAAAGCGTTCCCATTTGTGCGACAGGTTGATCCCGATATCGCTGACAGCGATACCCTGAATGATGATCCGGGACTCGAGATCCAGTGGCGAGACAATGCCGAATACCGGCGCAGTGCGCAGGCGGTTGGCGTCTTCCGGGTCATAGCGAAAGGCCGTCGCCAGGCGGCTGACAACCGAGCTCACCAGCGTCAGATCGAGGGTTTCAACGGGCAGTGAAACCGCTGTGATATTGCCGCCGGACAGGGTGAACAGTTTGCCGTCCATGCGCTCGAAAATTGCGATCTGGCGTTCAAAGTCTGAAGGAAACAGCAATCGCTCAGATGACAGGCGCTCCAGCCGCTCGCCTTCTTCTTCTGCATCTTCGAAGTCATCCAGCAGGCGTTGCTTGTCGTTAAAGTAGCCGCCGCCCGCTGAGTTCAGGGTAAAGCGATAACGCGAGGAGGTAGAATACAAGGCGGCGGGGTTTGACAGAAAAGCGGACACATCGGTTTGAGAGGCAAGGCCGAGAAGCTGGGTGTCGATGGTTGTCTGTGCCGCGCTGTAGGCAGAGAAGCCGCTGGCGAACAACAGCAGAGACCATTTCTGCAAAGGGCTTTTC
>JBFHCW010000260.1:0-3554 GCA_041585035.1 Litorivivens sp. | reverse complement strand
AGCATTGATCCGCAGACAGGGATTTTCACCTGGGATGGCGCTGAGTCCTTTAGCAATGGCTTGTATACCGTCCAGGTGACCATAGAAGACCGCGATGAGAACGATGCGGTTAAAAGCACCAGCGCTGTTGACTTTCTGATCAGGCTGCAGGACCAGGGCGCTAACAGTGCCCCGGTTTTTGACCATCCACCAACACCAGAAGCGGGCAGCGTTGTCACCGCTGTGGTGGGCCAGACTTTGAATGTACAGGTTCAGGCCAGTGACGAAGATAGCAATGACGTGGTCTACCTCAATCACGTCGGCCTGCCACGCAGCGCTGCCTTTGAGCAGACCACATCCAATACCAATATCGGTGTCGCTCAGCTAGTGTGGACACCCTCAGCGGATGATATCGGCGAGCATCTTGTTACCTTTCTTGCCAACGATAATCGCGGCGGCGCGGCGATTCCGGTATCGATAAAGATTAATGTCATCAAGCCAGCCATAAGCGATGTGCGAGTGATCAGCACGATTAACGCCTCGGATATCGAAATCGACAACAGCACCTTTTCCGTTGAGCCGAGCTCGATAAGCCACCTGGGTGAGCAGATCGTCGTAACCTGGGCGTTTCCCACCTTCAATATTGGTCAACTGGAAGAGCTGGTTTCAAGACTAAAGTTTTTTAACTTGAAACCCGGTGAACAGCGATTGGTCACCGAAAAGCTGGAGCTGCATTACAAGGATATAGATGGGAACCCTGTTTACCAGAAACTCGATGAGCAGTGGGTCAACATTGCACCGTCTTTGACTAGTATTGATATAGAAACCGACAAGACTGTATATGCGCCTTCCGAGCAGGTTCGGGTCAGCGCCTGGCTCACCAATATCAGTGAGGCGCAGGCCGACGCGGAGACATCACTTCTTATTATAGATAGCCAAGGCAAATTGGTTGTCGATTTAGGTCGAGGCGTGACTACCGATCTAGCGCCTGGTGAGCAACGGTATTTGCCGGATCAGTACTTTGATACCCAGGGATTCTACGCAGGCAACTATCGTGCGATTGCACGGACGTTGGATGAACGGGGGGATGTGGTTCAGCAAGCCAGCGCGCAGTTTGCCCTCACCACGCAAAATGGAGACTTTTCCCACGTGGGGGCGCTGGTCAGTGCTGACAAACCCCGATATCAAGCATGGGATCAGGCGTTTATCTTCTTACGGACACTAAATCTTGCCGAAAATGCTTCGTTTGAAGGCGGGGAAGGTCGTTTGGCTATCTACCGTCCCGGCGGAGAATTGCTGCACGAAGAGCTGTACAGCATTGGTAGCCTGCCACCCCAGGATGCCAGTGACCGACAGCATAGCCTAGCTTTGGCTGATCGTGAGGCGGGCACCTACCGGGTTGTCTGGCAGGTAAGGCAGGATGGCGAAATGGTAGCGAGTAGCGCGACCACCTTTGAAGTTGAACGCTCGGAATTACAAGCCCTTGTCGGGGAGGCTTCAGTTGCCCAGTACCCGACCGGTGAAGCCAAGAGTTGTCATTTTCAAACGGTCAATCGAAGCGAGAGGTCTCCAACGATCGCAACGCTGGTTTACCAGATCGTGAGCCTAGACAGCGGTGAAGCCATCTACGAAATACGTGAAAAAGACGTCAGCATCGGGACAGAACCGGCCCATCCCTATCAGATTATGTTGTCAGATCCTCCTGCGTACGGTGGATACGGTTGTATTTTGATGGCCGAAATCAACGGCGAACTGTCCCAGCTGGCTGCCGCCGGTTATGAAGTTGTACCACCCGAGCTGGATGTTGATGTAAAGCGGGCCAGTCGAGGCTACCTGCTTGTGCTCATGGATTCTGAGACCGCGCCCCACGACAGTGAACCGGTGGAGGGGCAGCGGGCCTATCTCGAAACTCTTCTTCACCGCGAAGGCTGGCAATTTACCATTACCGATAACGCCGAAGACTTTAACAGGGAGTTTAACTCAGGCCGAAACAGCGCAGTAGCGCTCTTGTCTGAGATGGTTGGGTTGCACCCTCAGACCGAGCAACTACTGGTGGAAGCGAACTATAGTGGTACCGGTGTACTGGTTGGCGGGGCATGGAACCGCAGAAACAGTCAGCTGGAAACAGCTCTGGGCATTAAACTCACCGGAAAAAATAATCAATCCAGTGCAATTAACTTGATTGGCGAATCGTCAGTGGAGCCCCGATCAGAAGTGGTTTCAACGGGTGCCTACGCACTAGCCCATTGTGGCGCCCAAGTCTGGGCTATATTTAACGGCGGAAAAAATGCCAGTTCCGAATGCGCATATCCCGACGGGCCAGCAGCTGTAACTGTTGCCCACTATGGGCGCGGCAGAAACAGCTACTTTGCCTACGACGTGCTTACTGAAGCGAGCCTTCGGCAGTCGTTGCATGAGACGCTTTTGTTGCGCGCACTGGACACTATTCAGCCGAACATATGGCCAGTGGCAGCGGGCCGAATACTTCCTATTGAAATGACGATACAGAGCTTGGGGCGCAAGGCCGCCGTGAATGTGCAGCTGACACTACCTGCGGGAGCGGCCCTTGAGTACGCGGATGGCTTGATTCAATTGTCTGACAATGCTTGGCTCTGGAAGCGGGATTTCCATGCTCCTGCGGAGCAGCGCAAGGTTTTCTACAGCCGGGTTCCCGAGGGATTTAGCGGCGACTTTGTGGTCGAGATAGATATCGACGCCGGTCTCAATCGCAGCTTGATGGTAGATGACAGTGAGCATTCACTGAACTTTGGTGGTGCAGAGCCGCAAGACAGTGAAAACATCGCGCTTGCGGCGCTGCAAGCATTGGAAGAAGGCGTCGCTGGACAGGCGAACTACAAGGCGATTCGAAACAAGCTGGAAAGCGCGGTGGCTGACGCTCAGAAAGGAAAGGTTGATAAATCTATCAACGCGTTGCTGTTGGCATTGGACAAGGCCTCGGGGTTGGCAGGCGCTACAGCTATGGATTTCAGGCTCGCGGTGGGTGCTTGGCTCTACCAGCTGCAGCGAGAGTTATAAATTATTAATCTCTGCGCGGTTGGGTAACTCAATGCACTACGTAGTGGTTTTATAAAGGACAAGACCGATATTTCGATTGAGGATGTAACAAAATGACAGGGATGACACTGGATGTGCTCCGCTTTGGAAAGCTGGCAAAGGGCACATCCCTCTTCTCAGCTTGCATGTTTACCTTTGTTTTTTATCTTTCCCCCGTCGGCTCGGTAATTGCCGACCAGGGAAATAAAGACACGAAAAGAGACGAGAAAATAGAACGTATCCTCGAAAGCACGCCGGAAAAGAAACTGTCGCATCGCTTGGACAAACTGCAAAAGATGCTGGCCAGCGACCTGCCTGAATCTGTATCCAGCTACCGGCAGAATCAGAATTGGCTGTCTCGTATGCTGGAAAAGCTGGGCTTGGGCGACGGGCCCTTGTCCAAAGAAGATCTAGAGGAGGTTGAGGCGCTGGCGGCGCAGGTAAGGCAGGCCTATGAGGAAGCAATTCAGCGCTTTGAAAACGAAGGTCAGAATGTGGAGGCCAGGGCCAAGGGGCAGGTT
>JBFHCW010000259.1:0-3583 GCA_041585035.1 Litorivivens sp. | reverse complement strand
CTGCTGTCGCTCAGCCGCATGGAAAAATTGCCGCTGGTCGCCGGCACCCAGCCGCGCGCGTGGAGTTCACGCCCCGTCGCCACCAGCGCCCTGGCTTTGGCAAGAAAATCGCTGTTCAAGCTTGTCCCCTGCGCGACATCTATCACTGTCGCTGATCGTGGTTTTGAGCGCCGGAGTATACTCCGGCAGAAATGGGTCGCAAGGGTTTTTCAGTGGTTATCAGAAGCGTCGCTGCGGATAAACTTTTCCGGAAAACGGGGTATCACCTGATCGTAGTCCGCGCGCAGTTTCTTCAGATCAGCGTCCACCTGACCGGTGGGATAAAAGGGCGCCCAGATTCCCGCGCGACGGCGCCCTGTATCAAGGTAGCAGCGCACAATCGGCACACCCGCCTCGTGAGCAATATGATAAAAGCCGCGCTTCCACTCAGGCACAGGGCTGCGGGTCCCTTCCGGCGCAATAATCAGCACCATTTCTTCAGCCTGTTCGAATTCGTCCACCAACTGTTGCACAAAATTGTGGCGACTGCTGCGCTCAACCGGAATACCACCAAGCCAACGCAGTACACTGCCCACCGGGCCGACGAACACGCTGTGCTTTATCATGAATTTGACCCGGCGCTTGAGCAACAGCCCCACCGGAAACATCAGCAGAAAATCCCAGTTACTGGTATGGGGAGCGACGATCAGAACGTATTTTTTCTCGTGTGGCGCATCCACGTGATGGGTCCAGCCACGCCACTTAAACAGCAGTAGAGCGATGCGCTCAAGCAGCCGAATTATCCAGGGGTGATCAAAAATATTGGGGGCATTTCTCAGCGTATCAGCAGCCTGCATCATCTTTTTATGGTCCGCATACGGTAATTCCGCAGAGCGAAAAATTCAGCTCTGCAACTGGCGGATATCTTCGGCGATTTCACTGAGTTCTTCAAGCAAGTGACTGCGCTGCCCCGCGGAGAGATTTCGCCCCAACCAGATCATCAGTTCATGGGCTCGACGACGGTTATCATCCAGCCTGCGTCGCTCCCAGGCCTGCAGCGCCTGCTCGTCCACCATCATCAGCGCGCGCAAAGGTTCTCGCAGATCACGGCCTTTGCGCTGGTTGAGCAAGGCCTCAAAGGCAGCGTGGCGCTGCAACCGCTGACTGTGCCAGAGGGTATAGACATCCGGCGCACTGCTGGCCCAGGCCTCCACCCGTTCGCGCTGGGCGGGAGTGACCTCACCCGCCCACTGGGCGAGCGCATCCAATACGCGCTGCCGTCGACGCTCAATCAACTCTTCTTCGGGAATGGCCACCCACTTGCGATAGAACTCGTCGTTCTTCTCCGACAGAGACTCCAGCAACTGAGCGACCTGCTCATCACTCAACGAAGGAAGCTCCTGCCCAAGTGCCTGCTGCGATTCATCCAGTAAGCGCTGCCAGACCTGCTCCAGCCCAGTATTGAGCTGCCGATAGTTCGCATCGGTCACGCCGGCTTTCAGCGTGGCCTGAAGTTGCAGAATCAAAGCGTGATAGCGCGGCAATTCCTGACGGCGGTGCCAGTCGTGCAGCTGATCAATGTGCGCCTCCAGCCGAGCCTGCTGATCGGCAGACAGATCCACCAGCTTTTCTATTTGCCAACGAACAAACCAGTCCGCGCGATTGTAGGCAAACTGGGTGCTGCTGCAGGCACCGAGGAACAGCACCAGAATCAAACATGCGCCGCGCAACACCCCGCCCTCATTGAATCCACGAAAGTAAGGAGCAGCCTAACGGATCGGCGACACGCCGGCCAGAATCAATCCAGATCCAGCAGAGTTACCGCCTGTTCAACCACTGCCGCCGCGCCCGTCGGCCCCATCACAATGGTGTAGTGATTGACATCGGGCACCGGCTGCCAGGACATTGCCGGGTAACGGGCCTGCAGCTCATCCAGGCGGTCGTCGGAATACAGTGGCTCATCATCCATGATGCCGCGCGGCGCCTGCAGGAAATTCAGCGGCACCGTGAGACGTTCCAGCGAACGCGGAATCACATCGCTCATCAGCTGGCTTTCCGTATCGAGAATAATGGCTTCTTTGTTGATCGGCGCATGTAAATCGCCGGGCTCGCCGACAAGATCAGAGGGCATATAATCACAAAAGGCCTGCCAGTCTTCCTCGCGCGCAAAAGCAGGGTGCTTACGCCAGTAGTCGCGATAATCGTCCATGGAGCCAAAGCGCATACTCAGGCGCTGCATCGATGGACCAATAATCTGCTCAATCAGCTGCTCCGGCGTCACCCCCGGTGGCACCTCATCAAACAGCGGCAGGCCGCCATCGACCAGCAAGACCTGCTTGACCCGTGTCGGATAATTGGCCTGGGTGGCCGTGGTTATAAAGCCCCCCATCGAATGCCCGATCATCAGGTCTGCCGCCTCCAGCGACAGCGCATCGAGCACGGCAATCATATCGTCGGCGTGTGCCAGCATCCCCCAGGGCCCGGTGATATCGACGCTGCGAGCGCGACCGCGGTGATCCGGCACAATGACGCGACAGTGACCCGCCAAGGCCTCTGCCACCAATTTAAATGACTGGCGATTCGACGTAATACCGTGGGAGCACAAAACCACTGGCCCGTTGCCACCCCAGATACCGACGCTTAACGCGCCCCCCTTCACCTCGACTTCGATTTCCCGATACGAAGACATAGCTCCCTCTAGTTTTATCATTATTCTGTTTCGACCAAAAACCTAACGATCGTTCGTTGACAAAGCAAAAACTATCTCTAAAATGCGGAAATATCAACCATAAAAATACTAACGGTCGTTCCTAATATCATGCCAATGCATATCGCGTCCCCCGATAACGTCCGCCGTCTGGCCAGCGCCACAACAGCCCTGCCTGCCGACGTCACCCCGACCGGTCCCAAGGCCGGCATACTCAATGTGGCCCTGCGGCTGTTTGCCGAACAGGGTTATGCGGGCGCTTCAATCCGCGACATTGCCCAGGCCTGCGGCCTCAAGCCTGCATCCCTGTATGCCCACTATGCCTCCAAAGAGCAGTTGCTGGCCCAGCTCATCAATATCGGCCACGAAGAGCATTTCAAGATGGTGCAGGAAGCGGTGGTCGATGCCCAGCCAGAACCGCTGGAGCAACTCAAAGCCTATGTATCCGGCCATGTTCGCTTCCATGCTGAATTCCCCATGCTGGCCACGCTGGTAAACCACGAGTTACACGCACTGTCCGCCGAGGAAGTTACCACCGCGCTCAAGCTCCGGGAACAGTCTACCGATCTGCTGATGCATATCCTCAAGCGCGGCCAAACCCTCGGCGCTTTTGCCAAGGATTACGATCACTGGCTGGCCGGCGCCGCCATAGGGGCGATGGGCATACGGGTAGCCAACTGGTATTCAGAGCATCACGAAAAATCGATCGCCGAAGTGGTCAGCACGTATCAAACTTTTGCCTGCCGCCTGGTAGGTCAGGGCGAGTAACACGCCCTATTACACTCGCCCAGAGAGCTATAACAACAGGAGAACACGGGCATGAAAAAGCACTATAAAGCCGTAACGGCCGCTGCTGTACTCAGTCTGCTTGGCGCACCCAGCCACGCGCAAGAAGCG
>JBFHCW010000258.1:0-3593 GCA_041585035.1 Litorivivens sp. | reverse complement strand
GCTGCGCTTGAAACTGGCCGGTGAAGATGCCGACCCGGATACCGCAGACAACACCCATAAAGTGCTGCACCTGAGACAGGCTGAGCAGCGCTTTGTGTTTGAAGACATTCCCGAGCCGCCGGTGCCCAGTTTGCTGCGCGGTTTTTCTGCGCCGGTGAAACTGCACTTTGACTACAGCCGCGACGAACTGCTGTTTTTGATGCAGCAGGACGACGATGGCTTTAATCGCTGGGAAGCCTCCCAGCAGCTGGGTGTGCTGGCCCTGAAAGACATGGTCAGTGCCCACCAGCAGAATCAGGTTTGCGCGCTGGATGAGCGCCTGATTACGGCAGGGCGTAATTTGCTGCGCGACCGCAGTCTCGACCCGGCCATGGTTGCCCTGATGCTGAGCCTGCCCTCTGAGGCCTATCTGGCGGAGATACTGCAACCGGTTGATGTGCTGGCGATTCACGCGGCAAGAATGCAGGCACGACTGGAATTGGCTCACGCTCTCAGGGATGACCTGATCGACGTCTATCGCTCGCTCAGCAAGCGTCAGGGCGACTACGAGCCCAGCGCACAACAGATCGCCCAGCGCAGCCTGAAAAATCTGTGCCTGCAGTACCTGATGTTGCTGGAAGAAGACCAGTACCTGCAGGTCTGCATGGAGCAACTCGACAGCGCCGACAATATGACCGATCGGCTGGCCGCGTTGGTTGCGCTGGTCAACAGCAACTGTGAGCCGCAAAAGGCATTGGCACTGCAGCAGTTCTACCAGGACTGGCAGCACGAGCCGCTGGTTATCAATCAGTGGTTTCAGATTCAGGCCACGAGCTACCGGCCGGGTACCCTGACGCGGGTGGAAGAGTTGCTGAATCATCCGGCCTTCGAAATTCGCAACCCGAACAAGGTGCGTGCCGTGATTGGCGCTTTCTGTGGCCAGAATGCGGTGAACTTCCACCAGCTCGATGGCGCAGGCTACCGCTTTCTGGCGGATAGGGTTATCGAGCTGAATGCCATTAACCCGCAGATTGCCTCACGCCTGCTTGGCCCCTTGTCGAAATGGCGCAAGTACCTGCCGGAGCAGCAGGCCTTGATGAAGGCGGAGCTGGAGCGTATCGCGGCCGAGCCGAAACTGTCGCGCGATGTGTACGAGGTCGTTTCGAAGTCGCTGGCAGACTAACAGCGCAGCACACCTGAACCGACCCTTCTTGCAAAGCGAGCAAGAGGCGGCTGAGCGCGGTGCTAGCGGGGTAAGGTCAGGTAGGAGTCAAAGTGATGGATGGCCGTGCCCTGATAGGCGCGGTAGTCTCTCAGGCTTGAATCTACCTGACGCAGGGTCTGTTCCATAACCTCACTGCCTTCCTCACAGAAGGTAATCCATTGCGGCTCAATGCAGAGAGTTTCCACCCCCACGACCATCGGCCGGTTCTGCGCCGAGGCGTAGCCCAGTTCATTGCTGGCGTCATTGATAATGCGCTGGGTTTCATCGCGGTAATCCATCAAGCCCACACCGTCGGTGGCGTCCACCACCAGCTCGTGCAGTGGCCGGGCGCGGCCCTCATAAAAAATGCCATGCTCGTCGTACCAGACCGGAATATCGGCCCACAGCTCAAGACCGTTCCGGTTTGCCCGGTCGCGCGCCGTGCTGAGTAGCTCTACGAAGCTGAGTGCCAGCGCCTGACGCTCACTGTCCCACTCCGGCAGCAGGTAGGGCTCAACGTCCAGATGAATGGCCGCGATGGTGATGTCGGGGTAGCGAAGGGCAAAATCTGCCGCCCGGTCTATCCAGGTCATCACGTGGTGGTGGTTTTCTGCCAGAGCCCAGTCCGGTTGGCCAAACAGTAGCTCCACGGCGACACCGGCTCGCTCCGCCCGCCGGAAAAACGCAGCCAACGCCTGCGGGTCAAAGCGCAGCGCTTCTGAGGCCTCCACATACAGGCGGTTCAGGGCTTTGTCCTCAACCAGCGCGAACAGGCTGTTCTGCTGCTCCGCGTTAAACACCACCTGCGAACCCCACACCCACAGCGCCCGAATTTTGTTGTCTGAGATTGCTGTCGGCGTCTCGCGTTCCTCGCGGCTATCGCAATCGGGGCAAGGGGTGGCGGGCTCGCTGGCTAGTGGTATGGGCTCCAGCGGAGGTATGGGCTCTGAACTGCCGGTGGAATTACAGGCTGCGAGTCCGATGATCAGGCTGAGAAGGGCAAAGCGTGAAAGCTGCTGAGGCATAACGACGAATCCATGTAACTGCTGGGGTGATTGTTATTGTTATGTGGAGCCAGTGGACCACAAGCCGGCCCAGCCCAACATAGGCAATGGCCCTCATGTATCCCGTTGACGACAGAGTTGGATTCTAACATTTCGGACATTTTTTATACTCAGGGCCCGGCGTATACTCGGTGGCTAATAATTATTAGTCTCTGACAGGAAGGGAGGGCGCCATGTCCATATATCAACCGATTGAAAAAGCAGGTGAAGTCCGCCGGGTGTATCAACTGACCAGCCCGGTCACCATGGAACCGATAGGCGAGCTGGTCTGCGCCAATACGGAGGATGTGAAAGCCGCCGTAGCCAAGGCCCGCAAAGCCCAGACCGCCTGGGCAGACATGCCCATTGCCGAGCGCGCCAAAGTCATCCAGAAGGCCGTGCAGGTTATTCTCAAGCGTCAGGATGAAATCATCGACACGGTGATCAAGGAAACCGGCAAGGCGCCCGCCGATGCCCTGAGCATGGAGATATTCTCTGTGGTCGATGCCATGACCTACTACGCCAAACACGCCAAAAAATTTCTGGCCACTGAAAAGCGGAAAGTACCGGGCATCGTTGGCTTGACCAAAAAAATGAAAATCGTCTACAAGCCACTGGGCGTGGTGGGCATCATTGTGCCCTGGAACGGCCCCTTCGTGCTGGCGGCCAACCCGGCAGTGCAGGCCCTGCTGGCGGGTAACACCGTGGTGCTGAAAGGCTCAGAAGTGACCCCGTACTCAACCAAACTGCTGGAAGACATTTACCGCGAAGCGGGCATGCCAGACGGCGTGGTTCAGGTGCTGATGGGCGACGGCCAAACCGGTGCCGACCTGGTTGAAGCAGGCGTCGACAAGATTTCATTTACCGGCAGTGTGAACACGGGCCGCAAAGTCGCCGAAGCCTGTGCGCGCCAGCTGATTCCGGTGACACTGGAACTGGGTGGCAAAGACGCAATGATTGTTTGTGCCGATGCCAATCTGGATCGTGCGGTAGACGGCGCCCTGGCGGGTTCCTGCATGAACACCGGCCATTACTGCTGTGGCACCGAGCGCATCTACGTAATGGAAAGCGTCTACGACGAGTTTGTTGCCAAGGTTGTCGAGAAAACCAAAACCCTGAAGCAGGGCCCCGAACACGGCGGCGATGAAGATG
This sequence comes from Litorivivens sp., assembly GCA_041585035.1. Lineage (GTDB taxonomy): Bacteria > Pseudomonadota > Gammaproteobacteria > Pseudomonadales > Spongiibacteraceae > Litorivivens. Next base: position 215 of record JBFHCW010000258.1, on the reverse strand, counting down.
TGGGCGCGGTTTTCTGGGACAAACAGATGACCATTATCGAAAGCCATGTTGAAGACGCCCGGGCCAAAGGCGCCACAATACACGTCGGTGGCAGCCGCAATAGCGAGCAGAAGGGCCTGTACTACCTGCCTACCGTGATCACTGATGTCACGCACGACATGACCATCATGCGCGATGAAACCTTCGGCCCCATCATCTGCATTCAGAAAGTGCGG
>JBFHCW010000257.1:0-3600 GCA_041585035.1 Litorivivens sp. | reverse complement strand
AATGCGCGCATAAAACGCCCACCGACAAGGACCTGCGCCAGCGGGCTGCGCAGCATGTCAAAGGCCGCCGTGCCCTGGGCGGCGCCGTGACTGCGGATGGCATCAACCAGCTCACCGCGGGCAATAAACAACAGGGGCACCCACACCGGAATCAAGCCGACATGGGCCAGCACGACCCACAGTACGTTTTCCACCATGCGATCGGCAGCGATATCAAAGGTGGCGCCAAACACCGACTCTTCACCGCGCTTGCGCGCGATGTAGCCGTCCAGCCCATCGAGGCTGATCATGACCACCACCAGCAGTGCGTTGAACAGCTGCATCGCCGGGCTGCCAAAGTAGATCAACAGAACAACCACCAACAGTAACAGGCAACGCCCACTCGTAATCCAGTTTGCCATTGTTTCTCCTTACAGAAAGCTTTCTACAAGCAGACAAAACAACGCTTAAGTTGAAGGTATTCGATTACCGGAAGGCATAAGGGGTTCCTGTGAATACTGCACAGGGCTGGAAGTGGAGAATGATGACTTTGTGAAGTGGTCGTCTGTTTACCGTGGGCCCTGAAGGTAAAAAGCGACACTACAACGAAAAAACGCCGGAAAATCCGGCGTCTTTGTATAAATTCTTCTGTAGCAGAATGGCTACAGCGGCGTTAATGCCTCGCCGCTGAAGACAATACCTTGCCAGCCGCTTTGCATAAAATTGCGGATGTTCGCGTGATCATCACCGGCCGGATTTTGCAGTACATCCTGCGTGTAAAAATCGCCAAACGCGTTCAGCGTTGCCGCTTCCTCAAGACCGTGCAATTGGGCAAAGGCAAAAATCTTGCATGAACCGTTGTTGCTGCCGGCGTCGTTTTGCACATCGCCGTTGCGAAAAGCAGTGGGCGTAAACGCGTAATGGCCGTCGATCACCTGCATAACTTCACTAAAGGCAACGGGACCGGCTCGCAGGGCATCCAGTAACTGTTCGGGACTCATGAAAAAAATTCCTGAAAAACAAAAAGAAGGGGCCCACCTGTTGAGCAGGCGAGCGCGGGTATGGAATCACTTACTTCAGCAAGCTGAGATCGACCTGCTTGTCAGCATGATAGGACGAGCGCACCAGAGGGCCACTGGCGACACTTTTGAAACCCAGTTCTCTGGCAATATCGGCGAATTCGTCAAATTCATCCGGGTGCACAAAACGATCAACCGGCAAATGGTCGCGACTGGGCTGCAGGTACTGGCCGAGCGTGATCATGTCGATGTCGTGTTCACGCATATCGTGCATGACCTGAATCAACTCATCACGGGTTTCACCCAGGCCTAGCATCAGGCCCGATTTGGTGAGCACTTCAGGGCGACGTTCCTTATAGCGCTTGAGCAAATCCAGTGACCACTGGTAGTCAGAACCGGGGCGAATCTTGCGGTACAGGCTCGGCACCGATTCCAGGTTGTGGTTAAACACATCAGGGGGTTCCGCGGCCAGAATGTCCAGCGCGATATCCATACGACCACGGAAATCCGGTACCAGCACTTCTATTCGGATACCTTCCGAGCGGGCTCGGGTTTCGCGAATACAGCGGGCAAAATGATCAGCGCCGCCGTCTTTCAGATCGTCGCGGTCTACCGAGGTAATCACGACATACTTGAGCTGCATTTCCGCGATGGCTTCCGCCAATTCGCTTGGCTCGTTCTCGTCGAGCGCGTTGGGGCGACCGTGGGCAACATCGCAGAAGGGGCAGCGACGGGTACAGATCTCGCCCATGATCATGAAAGTGGCCGTGCCACCGCTGAAGCATTCACCGAGGTTCGGGCACTGGGCCTCTTCACAGACGGAAGCCAGCTTGTGCTTGCGCAGGACACTCTTGATGCGGCCCACTTCCGGGCTGGCCGGAATCCGCACACGCAGCCAGTCGGGTTTGACAGGCAGTTCCGTGGTGGGAATGACTTTTACCGGGATCCGCGCGACTTTTTCAGCACCGCGGAGCTTCTCGCCCTGAACCACCGGGCGCTGCGCAGCCCGACCCCGAGCGCGTTTGGCTGCCGGTGTATTGTCGGTTTGCTCAGTCATGACTTACCTCGGACTACAGGGAAACCCCGCATTGTACACGTGATCGCAGGCAGAATAACCCAAGGCCTCCCGGAATATCTCAGCCAGACGCTGACCAATGCCGGCCAAATCAACCGCTTGCCCCAGGGTAGTGGCGAGATCGGTCACCGCCATGCCGGCGTGACCGCAGGGGTTGATGCGATCGAAGGCGCTCAGATCCATATCGAGATTGAGACTAAGGCCGTGAAAGCTGCACCCGCGGCGCACCCTCAGGCCCACTTGCGCGATCTTCGCACCATTATCAAGGTAGACACCGGGCGCATCGGCGCGGGGTGCCGCACTGACACCGTACTCGCCCAGCAGAGCAACAACGCTTTCCTCGATGGCGGTAACCAGCGCACGCACGCCGATACCAAGCCGTTTCAGGTCAAGAAGAACGTAGCCGACCAGCTGTCCCGGGCCGTGATAGGTGACCTGACCGCCGCGATCCACCTGCACCACCGGGATGTCGCCGGGGGCGAGCAGGTGCTCGGCTTTGCCCGCCTGACCCTGGGTAAATACCGCGGGATGCTCCAGCAGCCACAGCTCGTCGGCACTGTCCGGGCCGCGGCTGGCGGTGTAATCCTGCATCGCGCGCCAGGTCGGCTCGTATTCGCTCTGGCCCAGCCAGCGCACGGTAAGCGTGGCGGGCTCCGCCATCACAGCACCATCTGAACGCGGCCTGTGGCCTTGAGGGCCTCGAAAATAGCCTGCAGCTGACGCTCGCCCGTCGCCGTAATCGTGACCGACACCGAAGACCATTTGCCGGTTCGACTCAGCTTGACGCTGATATCCTGCGGCTCGATGGGCCCGCAGAACTCACTCATCACCTTGACCACCAGATCTCTGAAATCCGGCTTGGCATCGCCCATGACCTTGATCGGGTAGGCACAGGGAAATTCAATTTTGGGGGCTTCGGGGTCAGTCATCAGCGGCCAATCAAATTAAGAACAAACAACACAATGGCGTCCCACAGGCGCTTCAGGATGCCGCCCTCCTCGACGTTCTGCAAGGCCACCAGCGGAGCGCGAACCAGCTCTTCGCCGTCCAGCGACACAACCAGCTCACCGTATTCCTGACCTTCACTAATCGGGGCTGTCAGCACTTCATCCACGCTGAGGGTGGCCTCCAGATCATTGTGCTTACCGCGCGGAATGGTCAGGTGCACCTCATCTTTCACACCCAGACTGACGGAGTCCCCTGCCCCTTTCCAGACCCGACTGGTGCTCAGCTCGGTGCCGGCAGTGTACAAGTGGTGAGTTTCGAAGAAGCGAAAGCCATAGGCCAGAAGACGCTGCGTTTCACGCTCTCGCGCAGACTCACTTTTGGCGCCCATCACCACAGAGATAAGGCGCATGCCCTCCCTCTCAGCGGAAGACACCAGGCAATAGCCTGCGGCCTCGGTATGGCCCGTCTTCAGCCCGTCTACGCTGGGGTCACTCCACAACAGGCGATTGCGGTTGGTCTGGCGAATTCCGTTGTAGGTAAATTCCTTTTCGCTGTAGAGCGCATATTCCTTCGGATATT
>JBFHCW010000256.1:0-3610 GCA_041585035.1 Litorivivens sp. | reverse complement strand
CTTCGGTGGCCGTGAAGTCTGGGTGATTGAAGCCATTCCCAAACCCATTCGCGAGCCCAAGACCGAGTACAGCAAGGTGCTCTATTGGATCGACAAGGAACGCTTCACCCTGCTCAAAGCCCAGACCTATGACAAGCGCGGCAAACCCTTTAAACAGATCGCCTTCAAGGACATCGAACAAATCAACGGTCACTGGATCGCCCGCGACGTCACACTGATCAATCTGCAGTCGCAGCGTCTGTCCAATATGAAAACCGAAGCCATCACCATGAATGTTAAGGTAGACGACGAATTTCTCACCCAGCGCACACTGACTGACTTCGCCTATCGCGAAAAAACCCTGGAAGAGTTGCGCAAGCAATTTCAATAATGAACAAAATTACTGCACTGCTTGCCTTGGCTGTGGCCACGCCCCTTGCAGCCCAGGATTTTCTGGGCGGGGACGACTTTGCCTTTGATTCCTCCGCCATTGAAACGAGTGAATCCCACTGGACCGATGGTTTTAAAACCACGCTTGAGCACAGTCATACCCAAGTGCCCGGCGACCCCAACCGCCAGCAGAGCAGCGCCCGCCTGGAATACGAGGGTAATCTTGCCGAAGGCTGGTACCTCAAGCTGGACACTCGCTACCGCTACTTTTACGAAGATGACGATCTGGCCCAAAAGCGCGGTGGCGCTTACGGTAAAAACAAATGGCAGCGCGCCTGGCTGCAATACAGTCGCGGCTCCTGCACCGCCACGGCCGGCCGCCAGACCCTGATCTGGGGCACAGTGGAAGGCACGTTTGTCACAGATATCGTTACGCCCTTTGACTACACCGAACAACTGCTCACCGATTTCGGCAATGTGCGCCTGGCTCAGGATATGCTGGTGGGCGATTGCTTTGTGGGCAAGCACCAGTTTCAGGCCTTTTACACGCCCGAAGCACGTACAGATATTTTCCAGCACCACCGACTCACCTTCCAGCTGGCGCCCGGCTTCCCCAGAGAGGATCTAAGTGTGGACGCTGACGAGGAATGGGGTCTTCGCTATAAAGTCACGGGCAGCGGCTTTGATCTCAGCCTCATGGCCGCCCGGCTGTACGACAACAGCCCAACAATTGTTGTTGATGTGCCAAGCAGCCCAGACGATCCGCTCAGCAGCCTTCTCGCACCTTTCCTGGCCGGCCTGACTCCCCGCCCTGAGATCCCTGTCGAATCAACGCTGGCCCGTTTTAATCTGCTGGGCATGGCCAGCTCGGTTGCCATAGGCCGCCTGCTGTTGAAGTTCGAGGCGGCTCATCGCGACCGCCAGTTGATTCAGATCAGTGGCGAAGCAACCGAACGCTTTGACGCCGCGCTGGGCTTTGAATACACCACCAGCGGTAACCATATGTTTAACGGCGGAATCTGGGGAACGCATTTCAAGAATAAGAATGTAGACACTCGCGACACTCAAGTGCTGACTCTCGGCTGGCGAAAGACCTATCTCAACGACAATCTGATCATGAGTCTGCTGGGCAACTGGTCCTCAGAGCCACGCTTTAGTGCGCTTACCGTGCTTGCCGAATACCAGTGGAATGATTACTGGAATACTTCTCTAGCCCTGAGCGCTGCGGATCTGGACGACCTGGAGATGGACATTCCCATCATTCCAGCAGAGAAAGCCGCCACCGTGAGTGTTAAATATGAATTCTGACGAGCGACGACAGAAAATCATCGATGCGGCAATCACGGTGCTACTGGATAAAGGCGTCGCCGCCAGTCGGATGAATGATTTTGTGGACGCATCGGGTTTAAGTAAGGGCGGTGTTTATCATCATTTTGACAGCAAGGAAGACTTGCTGATCGGGGTGCTCGATTATTTTTTGCAAGAATACTTTGTAATCATTCTGCCTGAAGCCACGCCTGTTGCGACCGCCTACCAGCAACTTGAGCAATTGCTAAACGCGCACGAATCCATAATGCTTGACCTCGGGCGCTACACCCAGCTCTTCATCGATTTTCTATCCCAGTCGCCGTATTTGCCCCGTTTTCAGAAAATGATACGCAGCCACTATGAGCTATTTCATTCACAGCTTGTTGAGATCATCCGCCTTGGCATTGAACGCGGCGAATTCATACCTACCACCCATCCCGAAGCCATCGCGGCCGGTTTAATGGGTGTCTTTGACGGGGTGGGCATAGCTCTGACCATTACGCCGGATAAAATTGAATTCCCACGCTACGCGGTCGAGAGCGCGATGGCGATCCTCCGGGGAATCTTAAACGACGAGTAGCGGTGAGACGATCAGCTTGCCAAGTAAACGGCGCTTTGCGTTCTCATCGCTCCGGCCCAAACGGCTTGGTCATAAGAATCAAAGCTGGCATAAACAGCAAATCCGCCACCAGCGCCACCACGATTGCCGCCGACAACAGGATGCCAAAGCTGGATAAGATCGCCATACTCGACAGAAGGTAACAGGAAAAGGCCCCCACCAGAATAATGGTGGTAATCAACAGCGCCGGCCCAACATCCTTCAGTGCCAGCACTACTGCCTGTTCGTAGTTGCCGGTTTTTATAAACTGACGCCTTAAATTGATCATCAGATGCAGCGTGTCATCCACGGCAATACCGATGGCGATGGTTGCCAGTAACAGCTTCACATAATCCAGATGCATATCCAGCCAGCCCATCGCGCCCAGCACCACCAGCACCGGCGCGATATTGGGAATCATGGCCAACAACCCCACTTTGATCGAGCCAAAGGCAACACAGAGAATCACCGCGATGCTGAAAAAGATCAGGCTGTAGCCGACAATCTGGGTACGGCTGATGTAGTCCGCCATCTTGACCCACATCAAGCCTACGCCGGTTTTCTTTATCTCCGCATTCGGTACCGGATTCTGGACCAGAAAATCGTCGATATCCGCCAGTAGCTTTTTGAGATTATTCGAGTCGGTCATCTGCACACGCAGTTCGACAACGGCTTTGGCGTAGTCGTGTGAGACAAAGTCATACACTTCCTTGCCGCCGGAAAGTTCATACACAAAGAAATACTGACTGATCAGTTGCGCATCGTCGGCCAGGCGATACCAGGTCGGATCATCGCCGTGAAAGCTCCGGTTGATATCTTTTTGCAAATCCGCGACGGAAAAGGAGTTTTGCACGAAAGGCTGCGCCTCGCTGAAGGTTTGCAACTCTTCCAGCGCCTGCAGAAATTCAGGGTTTTTAATGCCATCGGACTGCTTGGTATCAAAAATATAGACCACACTTAGCGTGCCACCCATGACCTGCTCCACCAGTTCGGTGTGCTTGCGCCACTCCACATGGGGTTTGAATTCTTTCAGAAAGTTGAAATCGACCTTGAGAAACATCAAGCCCACCAGACTAACCAGAAGAATCAGTCCGCCCCCGGTAACCAGCTGCCGTGGGTAGCGCACACAGACCTGCGCGCACCAGTCGACGGTTTTCAGCACAAAGGGCTGAACGTAGGGCTTGCCGGTTTTCTTGGGCGGTTTTCCGCTTCCGAGAAAAACCACCAGCAAGGTCGTCGACAGAATAAAGGTACACATCACGCCGATGGAGGCATAAAAGGCCATTTCGCTCAGCGCCTTCATCTCGGATACCGACATCACCAGAAAACCCAGTG
>JBFHCW010000255.1:0-3614 GCA_041585035.1 Litorivivens sp. | reverse complement strand
GCTGCGGCGATAAGCAACAAGCTCAGTATGGCTGATTTCAGGCGCATGCATATCCTCCTGTGTTTATTCCGGGTGTTCGTCGGGTTCCGAGATACGCGGTTCCTGCTCGGACGTATCCTCGCCTTTGGCATCGACGGGTAGCTCTCTGGAGATAACGGATTGGGTCGCTTCCTCGGCTGCCTTGCGCGCTGCCTCATTCACGGCCTGCGGGTCATCGCCACTCTGGCTGGCACTCTCAGCGGCCTCCTTGGCGACTTCCTGTACCGCCTTGCGCACGGTTTCAAGGGCTGCATTGGCGGCGCCTTCTGCGGCTTTTTCAACGGCGGCACCTTCGGCCTTGGCCAGCCCAAGGTGGTAGGCCGCGAAACCGGGCATCACCATCTGGTTGAGTGCCATGCCGATAATCGTGCCGTTGGCACTGGAGCGAATCAGCGTGCTGCGGTTGGTAATGGGATCGGTGACCGAACCCAGAATATCGCCTTTTTCGACGGTATCGCCGATTTTGACTTCGCTATACAGGACGCCGCCCTGGTCGGCGCGCAGCCAGACGGATTCATAAAACACCTGCTGTTCACTGGCCACCTTGTTGGCGTCGCCCATCAGTCCAAAACCGTGCAGCGCGGAGAGAACCCCGCGAACGCCCTGGGCCACCTCTTCCGGCTGCAGGTACAGCGGTTCGCCAGCTTCCAGGGTTACTGCAGGGATGCCGGCTTCAACCGCCGCGCGACGCAGGGTACCCTCCGCGCCGAGACTGTGCAGCACCACAAAGTTGTCGAACAGCTGACTGAGCCTGGCGACGTTGGCATTACTCAAATCGGCCCGCAACTGGGGCAGATTGGTACGGTGAAATGAGCCGGTGTGAATATCAATCAGGGCGTCACAGTGGCTGATAACGTCCTGAAAGAAATGGTGGGCGATACGTGCGGCGGAACTGCCCCGGGGGTTGCCGGGAAAGTAGCGGTTTAGATCCCGGCGATCAGGCAGGTAGCGGGAGTTTCTCTGAAAGCCGTAGAGATTGACGATGGGCACTGCGATCACCGTGCCGGTGAGGGTTTCTGTGTCCAGGGCGAACATGATCCGGCGGATAATTTCCACGCCGTTGAGTTCGTCGCCGTGCACGGCGCCGGTCAGGCACATGGTCGGCCCGGGGGTGTTGCCCGCGGCAATCAGAACCGGCGTGGGCAGGGCCAGCCCGGACAGGGGCTGGCCGGCGGACCAGGCGCGCCGGTCGAGAATGCCGCGCTTGATCGGTTTGCCCAGAAAGCGTTCAACCAGAGGGCGCTCGGTGGGCAGTTCCGCCTTTAGGGGCGCGACATCGCGGACACGCTCCGTGGCATTGGCCAGACTGCCGGCCAGCAGACTGGCGCAGACTATGGCAAGCATCGAACGATTTTGTGGCAGTGGCATAAACCTGTCGGTGCTCCTTTTGCCCGGTTTCCCTGAGGATGCGCAATGAGTGCGCACTTTATCTTAAGTGTTATAGGCATGCTGTGAAGAATTTGGGAAATTATCCCCAGCTGGGCGGGAACTTTCGCGATCCCGCAGCGATATCCGCCTCCTGCCGGTTCTGAGTGTGCCTGTACTCTGATTTGTGGGCAATCTGTGTGAGAATAGGCCCATTCAAGCTATGTTATTCAGGAGTCCTCCATGGCTAAGGACCAGCTGGTCATTTTTGATACAACCCTGCGTGACGGCGAACAGAGCCCGGGCGCGTCCATGACCCGTGACGAGAAGGTTCGTATCGCCAAAATGCTGGAGAAAATGGGCGTCGATGTGATCGAGGCGGGTTTTGCCATTGCCAGTCAGGGCGACTTTGAGTCGGTGCGGGCGGTGGCCGAAGCCGTGAAGGACAGTCGTATCTGTTCGCTGGCCCGTTCGGCCAAAAAGGATATCGAGCGGGCGGGCGAAGCGCTGAAGCCGGCGGCGATGTCGCGCATTCATACCTTTATTGCCACCTCGCCCATCCACATGGATTACAAGTTGCGGATGAAGCCTGATCAGGTGGTCGATGAAGCCGTGCGAGCGGTGACCACGGCCCGCAGCCTGGCCGACGATGTGGAGTTTTCCTGTGAGGATGCCTCGCGCTCGGAGTTCGATTTTCTCTGTCGCATCATCGAGCAGGTCATCAAGGCGGGCGCCACCACCATTAACCTGCCGGACACCGTGGGTTACGCCGAGCCACAGGAGTACGGCGCACTGACTCATCGACTGATGAATACCATTCCCAACGCCGACAAGGCGGTGTTTTCGGTGCACTGCCACAACGACCTGGGGCTGGCGGTAGCCAACTCACTGGCGGCCGTCCTGCAGGGTGCCCGGCAGGTGGAATGCACCATCAACGGTCTGGGTGAGCGCGCCGGCAATGCCTCACTGGAAGAGATTGTGATGGCGGTGCGCACACGCGCCGATGTATTCCCGGTAGAGACTCGCATTGATGCCACCCAGATTGTGCCGACCTCGCGGCTGGTGTCTACGGTAACCGGCTTTCCGGTTCAGCCCAACAAGGCCATTGTCGGTGCCAACGCCTTTGCCCACGAGTCCGGCATTCACCAGGACGGCGTGCTCAAATACCGTGAAACCTACGAAATCATGCGCGCCGAAGATGTGGGCTGGAATACCAACAAACTGGTACTGGGCAAGCACTCCGGCCGAGCCGCTTTCAAGGCGCGCCTGACCGAACTGGGTATCAGTTTTGACAGTGACGAAGCTTTCAACGACGCCTTTACCCGTTTCAAGGATCTGGCGGACAAGAAGCACGAAATCTTCGATGAGGACCTGCAGGCGCTGGTGAGTGATGTGGTTGCGCCGGATTCAAACGAACAATACCGCTTGTTGGATCTGGAATCTCACTCCCAAACCGGACGCAAACCCAAGGCCCGATTGCTCCTGCAGGTCGATGGCGAAGAGCGATCCGTAGAGGCTGAAGGCGATGGCCCGGTGGATGCGGCTTTTACCGCTGTTGAGCAGGTCGCGAACAGCGGCGCTACCCTCAAACTGTATTCGGTCAATGCCATTACCCAGGGCACGGATTCTCAGGGTGAGGTGACGGTGCGGCTGGAAAAAGACAATGTCATCGTCAATGGTAACGGGGCTGACACCGATATCATTGTGGCGTCGGTGAAGGCCTACCTGAATGCCCTGAATTTGTTGGCTTCCGGCGCCATGCGCACCCACCCTCAGAAAGAAGGCGTTTAAATGTTTGAGGCGTTGCCCGAGGCCAAACGACTGGCCTACCTGCAGGCCATGGGCGTGGAAAGCTTCTTTCCGCGTTTTCGCCTGCCCGGAGCGCCGGAGCCGGTGTTGTGTCGGACTCTGCCAGACCCTGAGGTTTTGTCGGCGCCGGCAGCCGACAATGAGACACAGGTCGAGGCGCGCACAGCCAGAGAGGCACCTGAGTCAGCCCGCAACTTATTGCGCGATCTGGTAGGCACGCCTCCTAAACCGGAATCCTCCAAGCCGGCTCCTTCCGCCGAGACTCAGTTCAAGCCCGAAAAACTGCAGTTTATTTTGCGCTTTTATCAGGTGCCGGGGCTGGCCCTGCTGGTGGATGCCTCTCCCGAACAGGTGCCGGAAACGGCCTTGAAACAATTTGCCGCTAACCTGATGCTGGCCCT
>JBFHCW010000254.1:0-3621 GCA_041585035.1 Litorivivens sp. | reverse complement strand
GGTTTTTTGCGTATGGCGGAGAGGGAGGGATTCGAACCCTCGATCCAGTTTCCCAGATATACCCTTAGCAGGGGCACGCCTTCAGCCACTCGGCCACCTCTCCGTGCTATCAGATTGTAAGCGTGTGATGCTTTCATAGCTAACTGCTTGAAAAACAAACAGCTACTGGACATCAAAAACGCGCGGCATGATAACATACTGAGAGAATATGCAAAGGGGTAAAGCGACAACTGAGGCTAATCACCTGCAGAATTTGCAGCCTGAGCCTTTATTCCCGGCTGGCCGACATTCGCCTCTTTCTGAATCTTTTCATAGACTTCCTGACGGTGCACCGCGACATCATTGGGCGCGGCGACACCAATCCGGACCTGATTGCCCTTTACACCAAGCACGGTCACAGTGACCTCGTCACCGACCATCAGGGTTTCGCCAATCCGACGTGTAAGAATAAGCATGCTGCATCTCCATCTCTACCCATCCCTGAGGTAGTACTTCGCAACTAATCTAGCGCGTTAGAGCAGCAAACTACTATCAAGCCGACTCTTTGTCCAGCTCGAAGCCGTCGTGCAATGCCCTTACAGCCAGCTCCAGATACTTTTCATCAACCACGACAGAGATCTTGATTTCAGACGTCGTAATCATCTGTATGTTGATGCCTTCCGCAGCCAGGATCTTGAACATCTTGCTGGCAATGCCCGCGTGGGAGCGCATACCAACGCCCACCAGGGAAACTTTCACGATTTTCGCGTCAGTTTTGACCTGTTCGGCACCGATGGTTTTCGCTATCCCCTGCAAAATTCCTTCAGCCTTGGAAAGATCATTACGGTTTACAGTAAAGGTTAGATCAGTTTTTCCATCCTCGCCGACGTTTTGGACAATAACATCAACCTCGATGTTGTTGTCGCCAATCGGAGCGAGGATTTGCGAAGCGACACCGGGGCTGTCCGGTACGCCAACAACGGTCAGTTTGGCTTCGTCGCGGTTAAAGGCGATGCCCGCAATTGATGGTGTTTCCATTTCCGATTGTTCCTCAAGGCTGATCAGGGTTCCAGGCCCTTCCTGAAAGCTATGCAATACACGCAACGGCACATTGAACTTGCCAGCGAACTCAACTGCCCGAATTTGCAGCACTTTTGAGCCCAAACTGGCCATTTCAAGCATTTCTTCAAAGGTTATACGATCAAGACGACGGGCGTTTTCCACCACTCTCGGGTCGGTGGTGTAGACGCCATCTACATCCGTATAAATCTGACATTCATCGGCTTTCAGGGCTGCAGCAATCGCCACCGCAGTGGTATCCGAGCCACCGCGCCCCAGGGTTGTAATATTGCCCAGTTCATCAACGCCCTGAAAACCAGCCACAACAACAACGCGCCCGGCAGCGAGGTCAGCGCGAATATTGTCGTTGTCTATTTCACGAATTCGCGCTTTTGTGTAGGCGTTATCTGTCAGAATTCGAACCTGGGCTCCCGTGTAGGAGCGCGCTTCAAGCCCGCGTTCTTCCAGCGCCATACTCAGCAGTGCGATGGTTACCTGCTCACCGGTTGACACCAGCACGTCCATTTCTCGCGGATTGGGCCGGTTGCTGATCTGTCTGGCCAGATCAATCAACCGATTGGTTTCACCGCTCATGGCCGATACGACCACGACAATATCGTGACCTTCCGCCCGAAACTTACCGACCTTTTCGGCGACCGATTGAATGCGCTCGACTGAGCCCACTGAGGTGCCGCCAAACTTTTGAACTATCAGACTCATTTCTGTTATTCCAACTAACGGGCTTTTGGCCTACTTACCACTCACGTACTCGGCCGCAAGGGCCAGAGCCGTATCAATATTTTCAGGCTGATCGCCGCCGCCCTGCGCCATGTCGGGACGGCCACCGCCTTTGCCGCCAACGGCCTGGGCCGCCTGCTTCATCAGCTCTCCGGCCTTGAAGCGATCCGTCAGGTCTTTGGTTACGCCCGCCGCCAGTGCCACCTTGCCCTCGCTTTCCGCAGCCAGCAACAGCACGCCGGATTGCAGCTTGTTTTTCAGCTGATCCATGCTGTCGCGCAGGGATTTGGCATCGGCACCTTCTATCTTCACGGCCAGGACTTTCACACCATTGATCTCAATCGCTTCAGCGGTCAGGTCGCGACTGCCGGCGGTTGCCAATTTGGCTTTCAGGCGGTCAACTTCCTTTTGCAGCTCGCGATTGGTGCTGACCAGCTGATTCAGCTTGCTGCCAAAATTCTCCGGTGTCGCCTTGATGGTCGCCATAGCGCTGCCCAGCTGTTGCTGGTCGGCCTTCATGTCTGCCAGCGCACCCTCACCGGTCACCGCTTCAATGCGGCGCACACCGGAGGCCACGCCGTACTCGGCGGTAATCCGGAACAGGCCAATATCGCCGGTACGCGCCACGTGAGTGCCGCCACACAACTCAACCGAAAAGCCCTCGCCCATGCTCAGTACGCGTACTTCGTCGCCGTATTTCTCGCCAAAGAGCATCATGGCACCGGCCTGCTTGGCGCTGTCAATATCCATCACCCGGGTTTCTACGGCGGTATTGCGGCGCACTTCGGCATTGACCAACGCCTCGATCTCCGCCAGCTGCTCAGCCGTCACCGCTTCAGGGTGGGAAAAATCAAAGCGCAGCCGTTCGGCATTCACCAGCGAGCCTTTCTGCGTCACGTGATCTCCCAGTACTTTGCGCAGGGCCGCGTGCATCAGGTGGGTGGCAGAGTGGTTCAGGGCAGTGGCCTGACGAATATCGGCTCTAACTTCCGCACTGACACTGTCGCCCACCTTGAGGCTGCCACTGGCGATGCTGCCGTGATGCAGGTGGTGGTCGCCATTTTTCTGGGTGTCGAGGACTTCGAAACGGGTATCGCCACAAGTGAGCAAACCAGCGTCGCCCACCTGACCGCCGGATTCGGCGTAAAACGGGGTCTTGTCGAGCACCACAATACCTTGCTCGCCCTCACCGAGGCTGTCGATGGCCTCGCCGTTTTTAAACAGCGCCACCACCTTTGCATCGCCCACCAAGGCATCATAGCCACAGAAAGTGGTTTCGCCTTCCAGCTCCAACTTCTCGCCCGCCGCCATTTTGAAGGAACTCGCCGCACGGGCGCGCTCGCGCTGCTGCTGCATGCAGGCCTCAAAGCCTTCCATGTCCAAGGTCAGCTCTTTTTCGCGGGCGATATCGGCGGTTAAATCCACCGGGAAGCCGTAGGTATCGTAAAGCCGGAACACCGTTTCACCGGGAATGACGCTACCGCTTAGCTCTGCAAGATCCTGCTCGAGAATGCGCATGCCCTGATCCAGGGTTTTGGCAAACTGCTCTTCTTCGTTCAGCAGCGCTTTTTCAATGCGAGCCTGCCCTTTGACCAACTCGGGATAGGCGTCGCCCATCTCTTTGGCTAGCGGTGCCACCAGCTTGTGAAAGAAGGGGCCCTGGGCGCCCAGCTTGTCACCGTGCCGCACCGCGCGGCGAATAATACGACGCAGCACATAGCCCCGACCTTCATTCGACGGCATCACGCCATCGCTGATTAGGAAGGCGCAGGAGCGAATATGGTCGGCTACCACTCGCAGGGATTTATTCTCCAGATCGCGGGTACCGATCACCTCGGCTGTGGC
>JBFHCW010000253.1:0-3660 GCA_041585035.1 Litorivivens sp. | reverse complement strand
CTAACTTTCACAAACAACAGAAAGTAATGGTGGAGGGGGGTGGATTCGAACCACCGAAGCTTTCGCGTCAGATTTACAGTCTGATCCCTTTGGCCACTCGGGAACCCCTCCCCAAGAAAGCGGGACATTTTGATGACAGCGAAACAGCCTGTCAACGAAACAACCCAAAAAACCTCGCTTAAGCCACTGTGATATCAGAGAAAATGGAGCTGGCGAGAGGAGTCGAACCCCCGACCGGCTGATTACAAGTCAGCTGCTCTACCAACTGAGCTACGCCAGCACTTGGCTATCACGGCCTCAAACGAGGGCGGCATTCTAGACGAACTTCATAGGCGAAGCAATTCAATTGCAGGTTTTTTTCTCTTTTTTAGAGGACTTGGCGGTCAAGCCCTCCTTCGCCAGCGCCTGTTCAATGTCGACACCCTCCACCCGGCCGTAGGCAAAAAGGGCGTAATGGGTCTTATAACGCGGCACTTCATGGACCTTAAGGGGATATTCCAGATCGCGATAACGCTTCAGGAGCCGCTGTGCCGAGCTCTGCTGGGAAAAGAAGCCAAGGGAGATCGCATTTCTCAGTTCGCCCTCATCAATAAGAAAACTATCGATACTGCGACCTCTCAGTTGCTGCAAGGCGCGAATGGCCTCATCCCGACTGCCAAACGGACCAACATGCACCCAGTAGTCGGGCTCATCCGGCACTTCTCTGGGAACCAGCTTCACCTCCAGCTGCATGGCCTGGACCACGCTTACCGCCCGATCTGCGGTGGTTTTATTGGCGTAATCACCGGCAAACCAGCATTGCAGGGCAAGCTCCTCGGGTTCCGCGGCGCTGTCCGGTTCGGGATCCGGACTGACCGCGGCAACCGTCGCGGGCGGCGCACCCAACTCCTCAACCAGAAGGAGGGTCGGCGTGGGCGCACTCGCCTGCCGGGCTTCGGAGAGGGAGGCAGAGCGCTGCTGCTGCCAGTTCCAGCCGGCATAGAGCAGATTAGCCATCAGCAATAAGACAAATACCCAGCGCAGCACCCGCCCGCTCTCCTTAATTTATTGTTCAGGGCACGCCAGCACGAGCCCGTCCAGAACCAGGTCCGGACTATACTCGAAGCCCTCGGCCTTCTCATCAAGCAGGCGCATTAAAAGCGGCGCATCGCCGCCGGTCAGCAAGGCCGCGCTACTATGGCCCAGCCGCTCACGCGCCTGAGCCCGCGCCGCCGCAACAGAAGCAGCGGCGGCCAGCGCAGCACCGTTTGCCACCGCTTCAGCGGTTGACCTGCCCGGCTCAAGCGCCGGTGCACTGGCTTCGTTGTAGCGGATTCTGGCGGTATCCTGGCGCAGACTCTGCTGCATCAGGTTCAGACCCGGCAGAATATAGCCGCCCAGATGCTGACCCCGCGCGTCCACTAAATCGATCGTCAGCGCGGTGCCCGCATCCACCACCAGCGCACCTTCAGGATGGCAATGAAAGGCGGCAATCACCGCCAACCAGCGGTCGACCCCGAGACGCCCGGGCTCTTCATAGGCATTACTTACCCCGGCACAGAACGATGAGCTGCGCGCAAACAGGGGCGCTACGCCCAGGTTTTCCAGGCACCAGCGGGTCAATTCGCCTTCGCGCTCCTCGCCCGCCACGGATGCCACTCTTACCGTATCGATGGGCTCACCCCGCGGGATATCCAGCTCAGCGAGATTATTGACGCGACCGCGTGCCAACACGGACGAGGCCTGTATCAATCGCCATTTAGCGGCGGTATTTCCAAGATCAAATTCCAGTACCACTCCAGCCCCCGCTTTAATGCTCGCCCTGTCGGCGACGCAGGCTAACCTCGCCCCCCGAGATCAACTCGATGCCCCGGTCAGTTTCAAAGCGCAATGCGCCATTGGCTGCCACTCCCCGGCAGACTCCCGACACCAGCTCGTCGCCCCGGCGCAGCTCGGCGGGTTCGTCACCCAGCGCGTCAAAGGCCAGCCAGCGCTCCTTAAATTCCACAAAGCCGTCCTGCTCGAAGTCTGCGAGCATCGGCAACAAACGATTGAGCAAGGCCGCCAGTAGCTGGTTGCGATTGTTGTCGCTGTAGCCCTGGCGGTGCAGGTCCGTCCAGGCCTGATCGATGGGCGCGTCGTCCGGCAAATTGACATTAAGACCAACGCCAATGATGACCTGACACCGCCCGGCAGCATCACCCTGCATTTCCAGCAGCACGCCCGCCAGCTTGCGACCCTCACAGAGGACGTCATTGGGCCATTTCAGCCCGAGGCCGGCAACACCCAGATCTTGCAATGCCTCAGCAACCGCGAGCCCAACGGCCAGGCTCAGCCCCTCAAGGGCCGCAGCACCGTTGTGAAATTCCCACATCACCGAGAAAGTCAGGTTGCGACCATAGGGACTGATCCACTGACGCCCCAAGCGTCCGCGCCCAGCGGTCTGTTGTTCGGCGACACAGACGGAACCCGAGGCTTCGCCCTGCCGGGCTTTGTCTGCCAGCAGCGTATTGGTCGATGCGATTTGCTGTTCTACATAAAGTGAAGACAAGAGGGGTTTAGCAGCAGGAGACAACGCGTCGTGGATGGCCTCGGCGTTTAGCGGGCAGTAGCCGCCGGGGAGTCGATAGCCTCGCCCCTTGATCGACTCGATGCTCAGGCCGACCTCGTTGAGCTTTTGCAACTGTTTCCAGATAGCAGTGCGGCTTACCCCAAGCGCGACACCCAGCTCCTCGCCGGAATGAAAATCGCCGTCAGCCAATTCGGCAAGTAAGCGCGCCAATTCCATAGAATCCCACCACCCAGTTAATGTGGCGTGATGATAACAGCTCCGGGGAAACAGGGCAGGTGATCAGATGGAAGACTGCTGACGGATAACGGCCAGACGCTCTAGCGCCAGCTCGGTAATCATCGCCAGCTTGTCCTGATCCAGCAGGCGTGTATCGAATATCCGCTCCAGCGCAGGGATTGACTGCCCGAGCTCGTCCATAATCTCGGCCAGTTGCTGAGCGGTGACAGGCAGCCATTGGTCAGCGATCGCAGCCAACGGATCAAGCCCGGACTCCGGACACTCCATAAGGTCAGCGACCAAGGCCGACAGGGCCACACAGCGCACAAAGGTCTGATCGCCCTCAGGCAGCGCCAGGGGAAAGTGACTGTAGGCAACCGCCTGCTGCATACGCTCGCTAAAGCCCCACTCGCCTAACATCCATCCACCAACCTGCGTGTGACTGGTTTCGATTTGAGCCAGCTCGTGGGCCTCTACCCGTGCGTGATCCGATTGCCGCTCGCCGAGAGAGGAATAAAGCTCCGGCACCGCCTTGTCGAGCACCAGCATACCCAGATCCTGCATCAGTGATGCCAAAAATACCGCCTCTTCATGGCCGGGCATAACCCGCGTGGCCAGGCACCGCCCGGCGCTGGCCGAGAGCAGGCAGCGACGCCAGTAGGCGCCATAATCCAAAGCACCGCCTGATTGGTGCTTCAATGCAGAGATAAGCGAAAACGATAGCGCAAGGCTTTGGGTAGAGCGCAGGCCAAGACGAACAACCGCCTGCTTGAGCGACTCAACACCCCGGCTGCTGCCGTAAATCGGCGAGTTCGCCACCCGCAGCAGTTTGGCGGCCAGCGCCGGATCACGCTGGATCGCATTGGTCAGGGCATCAACATCGACGTCGTCGT
>JBFHCW010000252.1:0-3679 GCA_041585035.1 Litorivivens sp. | reverse complement strand
CTCCGCAATCTCCTTCAAACCCTCAGCATCAAAGGCATCTACCCGAATAACATCGTAGAGCGCGGTCAGTGCTTCCAGCAGGCGATCGCGGTCGACGCTGTCGATAACCTCATTGGCGACTGCCCAGTCCACCAGTTCCTCCCGCTCGTGCCCCATAAGCAGGGCAATGCCATCGAGTTCGTTGACGTCGCGGTTGCGCACCGCCGAATGCAGTCGATCGCGCAGTGAACGGGTTTCATTGGCGAGCTGATAGGCATGCAAAACCCGGCCGACCGGGTCCTCTGGGTTGCTGTTCAGGTAGACGCCCTGGGTAATGCGGTCGCGCAAGCGGGTATCGTGGGTAATGGCTTTGGCCAGCTCGGTGCCGGTTTCGGCCGAGGGTTTGCGTTGGCCAACCGGCCCCAGCGGGAAGATCACCAGCCTGAGAGGCCAGCGCAGGGCTTTAACCGGAAAGTCGTCAATGACGCTGCGCAGGTGTTCCTGTAGCTCGTGCAGGCAGGTTTGCAGACCCCATTCCACCACCAGGCGGTCTGATTCCGGATAGCCCTCTTCATGCCACTGCTTGATGATGGCTGACGCGTAGTAGAGCTGCACCAGACAGTCGGCCATATGGCCAGACAGACGCTGCCGCGCTTTCAGAGCGCCGCCCTGGGTAAGCAGGGCAACGTCGGTGAGCAGGGCAAACCCGGCGGAAAACCGGGTAAGTTGTTTGTAGTAGCGTTTGATATTGCCGCGTGCGGGCACGGTGGCCAGCGCGCCAAAGGTCAGCCCCAGAGCCATAGCGCGCAGGGCATTACCGGTGGTGTGGCCAATATGCCGGAAGAAGACGCCGTCGAGCTGCTCAACCGCGGCGGTTTCGTCCTCCATATTGGCGGCCTCAATTTCGTCCACAATAAAGGGGTGGCAGCGAATGGCGCCCTGGCCAAAGACCATCAAGCTGCGGGTCAGAATGTTGGCGCCTTCGACGGTGATGGCAATGGGCACGGCCTGATAAATGCGAGCCATGAAATTGCGCGGCCCGGTAATCACGCCGCGGCCGGCGACCACATCCATAGAGTGATTGACCACCGTGCGCATCAGGTCGGTATTGCGGTATTTGAGCAGAGCAGAGGGAACCGCCGGGCGCACGCCGCGATCCAGCATGGAGGCGGTAAACAGCCGCGCCGCATCCATCATGTAGGTGTAGCCGGCAATCTGTTCCAGCGATTCCTGCACACCCTCGAATTCACTGATGCTGCGGCCGAACTGCTCGCGCACGCTGGCGTAGGCGCCGGTGGTAAGGGTGGCAAGTTTGCCCGCCCCGGCAGCCAGCCCGGGCAGGGAAATAGAGCGCCCAATAGACAGACACTCCAGCAGCATGGTCCAGCCCTTGCCGAGCATGGCTTCGCCACCGATGATCTGAGACAGGGGAATAAACACGTCGGTGCCCCAGGTTGGGCCATTCATAAACACGGTGTTCATCGGCAGATGGCGGGCGCCGCTGTTTGCGCCTTCGGTGTCGCGGGGCACCATCACGCAGGTCACGCCGATGGTATCCTCGTCGCCCAGCAGGTGGTCCGGGTCATAGACCTTGATAGCCAGACCGATCAGCGTGGCGACCGGGGCGAGTGTGATATAGCGCTTGTTCCAGGTGACTTTAAGGCCGAGTACTTCTTCCCCCTGCCACTGGCCCTTGCAGACGATGCCCTTGTCGGGAATGGCGCCGGCATCGGAGCCGGCCATCGGCGAGGTGAGCGCAAAGCAGGGGATTTCCTGGCCGGTGGCCAGGCGGGGAAGATAATGACTTTTTTGTTCGTCGGTACCATATTCCATCAACAGCTCTCCCGGGCCGAGAGAGTTGGGTACCATCACGGTGACAGCGGCCGAGACGCTGCGGGTGGAAATTTTCATCACCACTTCTGAGTGAGCCCTCTGGGAGAAGCCCTTGCCGCCAAAGTCTTTGGGGATCACCAACCCGAAAAAGCCGTTATCCCGAATAAACTGCCAGACCGGTTCGGGTAAATCATAGTCTTCGTGGGTAATGCGCCAGTCATCCAGCATGGCGCAAAGCTCTTCGACCGGGCCTTCAAGAAAGGCTTTTTCTTCCGCGCTGAGTTCACTGTGTTTTACGCCGAGCAGATAGCTCCAATCGGGGCGTCCCGAAAACAGCTCGCCGTCCCAGTCGACGCTGCCTGATTTCAGCGCCTCGGATTCTGTGTCAGATAGCTGCGGCAGCATGCCGCGTACCCAGCCCAGCAGCGGCCGGCTTAACTCCTGCTTGCGCAGGTTGGAGGGAATCATCAGAAATAGCGCCGCTGCTAGCGACAGGCCGCCAAACAGGATGCTGGCAAAGTGCCAGTTGTCGAGATGCATCCCAAACAGTGTTGCTAAACCGAGAGCAATCGCTGCGGTATTGCCGCCAGCGCCGAGGTAGAGCAGTGCCATGGCCGCGATAATTAGCAGTAACACACTCATTGCGCTATCTCCCTATGGTTTCACGATGAAAGTCCCAGCATCAGCCAATCGCTGGCTAACTGCAAGGCAGAGCAGATTGTGAATATTGCAGGTTCCAGCGACGGTTTTGCGGTGCAGGTCGGCTGGAGCATAAAAAAGGCGAACCGAGGTTCGCCAACAATCGGCCTGGATGGCCTTACTGGTTTGCAGTTGCCCCAGAAAAAGGGCGTGTACAGGGCGTCATTCAGCTCAGCCCGGTCGGAGATGACAGGCGACTGAAAGCGAGCGTGCTATAGGAGTGAATTCATCGGCTTCCTCTCTGGATGGAAGCGCGGCCGAACCGGCCCGGGCTGTCTTGTTCTAATTATCCAATCGTCTATTTCAGGCTAGCACAGCTCGCCAAAAGAGAAAGTAAAAGTGCAGAATTTTAATGTGCTGTTCATGTTGGCCACCGGGCTTTGCTTTTTGAGACGTCAGGCAGTACTTTGTCTGCCTGCAAAACAAGCCGTCACAGTGAAGTCGATGCCGATAGATACCCTGACAACCATTGAAATCACCAAGGAGGACCTGAAGTTCTCTGCGGCCCATTTCACCATTTTCTCCGCAACCGAGCGCGAGCGATTGCACGGGCACAATTTCAAGGTGTCGCTGGATATCACCGCTGAAGTCGGTGAGAACGGGATGTGTTTTAGCTACGTCGACATCAAGCAGCGACTCCGCAAATTGGTTGCCCAGTACGATGAATACCTCGTGCTGCCAGCGCTGTCGCCTTACCTGGTGATCGCTGAGGAGGGGGGCAACTACCGGGTGGAGTTCAACGGCGAAGTCATGCACTTCCTCAAGGCCGATACGCTGCTGCTGCCGATTCGCAATTCCACCGTGGAAGAGTTTGCCAGACTCTTGCTGGAGCGTTTGCTGGAAGACTCGGCCTTTATTCAGGGTAACGGTGTGCAGAGTCTGATTATGAAAGTATCGTCGGGGCCCGGACAATCGGGCTCAGCGACTTGGCGTCACAGGGTGGAGGATTGATGAAGAAGCTGGTTTTTATCACCGGGGGCAGCAAGGGTATTGGCCGCGCCACGGTTGAAACGTTCGTGAATAATGGCTATCAGGTCGTTAATTTTTCACGCAGTGTACTGGATCTCGATGGTGTTACTCAGATCTCCGTCGATATGAGCCAGCTCGACTGGGTCGGGGCCTGCGCTGATCAGGTGGTTGAACTGGCCGGCGAGGCCGATTCCATCTG
>JBFHCW010000251.1:0-3698 GCA_041585035.1 Litorivivens sp. | reverse complement strand
GGTGGCGACGATACCGGCGATGGAATAGGTTGCGGTCAACGCTTCTGAGGGTTCGATCTTGGATGCGGTGATAAACAGGATGCCCGGAATCCCGATATAGAAAACGAACTTTTCGCCGAAACGGTAAACGTTGTGCAGGCGCGGTAGGCCGCGTACAAGAATTGCGCCAAGGAATATCCAGGCGAATACCGGAAAGATAGAAAGAAAAGATAAATAGAGAAGTGAAATCATCAAAAGGTTAGCGCTAACTAGAGATCGCTATTGTAACGATTTTGGGTGATTGAGGTGGTCAGCTTTCCTGCGTATTCTGAGAAAGCTTGATGAATAGAGGGCGGTATGTGGCGGTGGCTGCGTTTTTAGGTCGTTGATTTGTTTGAATCGCGTCCGTTTGGCGTCTGTGGTGAATGTTACATCGTCACAGAGATCCGTTCAGAGCCCGTTTTATGTTGGTGAAGGAGTGTATTTTTTATGAGTTTGCAGGATAAAGTTGTGATCGTAACCGGCGGTCTGGGGTCGCTGGGGCGTGCAGTGTCCAGCGCAGCCGCCAAAGCGGGCGCCAAAGTTTACGCCGTCGACGTTGTCGATGGTCAGCCGGAAGCAGGGGTCGAAGCTACGCCCGCGCTGGATCTCGGTGATGCTGATGCCACCAACAAGGCTTTTGCCGACATTGCTGCCAAGGCCGGTCGTATCGATGCGCTGGTGAATGTGGCCGGTGGATTTGCCTGGGAAACCCTTGAAGAGGGTTCAATTGATACCTGGGATCACCTCTACAAACTGAATGTGCGCACTGCGGTTAACGCCAGCAAGGCAGCACTGCCTCACATTCCAGCGGAAGGTGGTCGGATTGTGAATATCAGCGCTGCCGGATCAGTGAAAGCGGATATGGGTCTGGGTGCCTACGCGGCCTCAAAATCTGGCGTGTCGCGCCTGACGGAGGCCCTGGCGGAAGAGTTAAAGTCACGCAACATTACCGTAAACGCGGTTCAGCCAAGCATTATCGATACCAAGCCCAATCGCGATGCGATGCCTGATGCGGACTTTGCTACCTGGGTAACGCCCGCGGCTCTGGCCGATGTCATCCTGTTTTTGCTCAGTCCGCAGGCTGAGGCTGTCACCGGTGCCCTGCTGCCGGTTGTCGGCAGGGTTTAGCCATATGGCCTGGCTGGTTTTAAGTGTTACCGGTCGTTAAGTAGACATGACAGGCGAACTTGCTACTATTTCGCGCTTGCTGCCGCCCGTCTGTGGCGGCATAACGCGAACTTAAAAAACAGCAGCCATCAGGGATGGCGCGGTGTGGAGTAGAAACACATGGGTCAAGTAACTTACGTCAGCTTTGATGGTGAACAAACCGTTGTCGACGTCCCAAACGGTGACAACCTGATGCAAGCCGCTATCGATAACGGCATTTCCGGGATTCTGGGCGATTGCGGGGGTGGTTGCGCCTGCGCTACCTGCCACTGCATTGTGGATGACGCTTGGGCGGCCAAGACGGGTGAGCCCGATGAAATAGAACTCGATATGCTCGATGGCGTAGTCGATCCGAAGCCTAATAGCCGTTTAAGTTGTCAGATTACGATGAGCGATGAGCTGGAAGGCCTAGTGGTTCATCTTCCGGAGAGCCAGTTTTGAGTGAGACCGTTGTCATTATCGGTGCAGGTCAGGCCGGTTGTGATCTGACAGCAGCCCTGCGCCAGCAGGGTTATGAGGGGCGCATCGTGATGATCGGCGAAGAGCCGGCATTGCCCTATCGCCGTCCGCCCCTGTCAAAGGCCTACCTGTCCGGTGAAATGACCGAAGAGCAACTCTATATCAAGCCTGCCTCCACTTACGAAAAACAGAATGTCGAAGTGATTACCGGCGCAAGGGTGGAGAGCGTTGATCGCGAGGCTAAAAATGTCACCCTGGCCAATGGTGAGGTGATCGGCTACAGCAAGTTGGCATTTTGCACCGGCGGTCACGCCCGGCGCCTGCCGCTGCCGGGAGCGGAAAAGCCCAACGTACATTACGTGCGTACCGTCGCTGATATTGAAAAGCTCAAGGCCCAGTTCCTGCCGGGTAAACGCCTGTTGATTATCGGTGGCGGCTATATCGGTCTGGAAGCGGCTGCGGTCGGTATCAAGAAAGAACTCAAGGTGACGCTAGTTGAAGCGATGCCGCGCCTGCTGGCGCGCGTTACTGGCCCAGAGCTGTCTGAGTATTATTACGGTGTGCACACCGCCAAGGGCGTCGATATCAAACTTGGCGCCGGTGTTGACGTGCTGGAAGGCGGCGAGCTGGTTGAGAGAGTTGTACTGGCCGACGGCACGCGTCTGGACGCCGATGTGATTATCGTCGGTATTGGCCTGATTCCGAATACCGAGCTGGCGGAAGCGGCAGGCCTTGAAGTGGATAACGGCATCCTGGTGGATCAGCAGTGTCGCTCCAGTGATCCGGATATTTTTGCTGCCGGCGACTGCGCGAATCATGACCACGGTTTCCTGTTGCGACGCATGCGTTTGGAATCGGTGCCCAATGCCTCGGAAGGCGCGCGCGTTATTGCGGCAACGATCTGCGGCAAAGAGGCTGTGCACAACGGCGCACCCTGGTTCTGGTCTGATCAGTACGACCTGAAGCTGCAGATGGTCGGCCTTAATCAGGGCTACGAAGAGGTGGTGATTCGCGGTTCCATGGACGAGAACAGTTTCTCTGCCTTCTATCTGGCCAATGGCGTAATTATTTCCGCAGATACGGTAAATCGCCCCAAGGATTTTATGATGGCCAAGAAGTTGGTGACGGGTCGCGTAAAAGCCGACGCTGCCAAACTGTCGGATGAATCGGTCGAACTCAAGTCACTGATTGCCTGAGCTTCCTCACCCCAACCCTCTCCCAAAGTGAGGGGGCGCATAAGCCAGTCAGGTAGGTCTCCTCTCCCTTTGGGAGAGTGACGGGGTGGGGGAGGCTTCTCGCGCGCACAATACTGGCAACAATTTACTGAAACCCCCGTTTTGATCTGCCAGCCTGCCCTCAGGCTTTAACTGGAGAACTCCCATGCTATCCCTCTCAAAACCAGACCTGCTGAGAAACCAGGCCTACGCCAATGGCCAATGGATTGATGGAGACACGGGCGATGCCACCGAGGTCTTCAACCCGGCCACCGGTGACCGGGTCGGTAGTGTCCCAAAACTCAGTGCGGTGCAAACCCGTGAGGTGATAACGCAAGCGGACAGCGCCTATCGCAGCTGGAAAAAACTCACGGCCAAAGAACGCTGCGGCCTGCTGCGCAAATGGTTCGATCTGATTACGGCTCATACCGATGACATCGCAAAAATCATGACCGCCGAGCAGGGCAAACCGCTGGCCGAGGCCAGGGGTGAAGTGGGCTATGCGGCCTCGTTTATCGAATGGTTTTCTGAGGAGGGTAAGCGCACCTACGGCGACGTGATTCCCAGCCCGGCGGGTGACAAGCGTCTGGTAGTCGTGAAAGAACCCATTGGTGTGTGCGCGGCGATTACCCCCTGGAACTTTCCAGCTGCGATGATTACCCGCAAGGCGGCACCTGCGCTGGCGGCTGGTTGTTCGATGATTGTGCGGCCGGCAGATGCCACGCCGCTGACCGCGCTGGCGCTGGCGGTATTGGCGGATGAAGCGGGCATTCCGGCCGGTGTCTTCAATGTGATTACCGGCAAATCCCGCGAGCTGGGCGCCGAGCTGACATCAAG